>CALGIR010000299.1 GCA_937915475.1 uncultured Bacteroidales bacterium | reverse complement strand
CGTTTGGCGGGTGTTGATGTAAAGGTAGTAACAGGCGATACTAGCGTTACGGCTAAAGAGATTTGTAGGCAAATTGGCCTTTGTAATGATGATAAGGAGAGTGGTTTAATATCAGGAGAGGAGTTTGCAGCATTAAGCGATAGCCATGCTGCAAGCGTAATTCCTAACCTTAGGGTTATGTATCGTGCACGCCCTGCCGATAAGCTAAAATTAGTAAGATTGCTTCAGGAGATGGGTGAAGTGGTTGCAGTTACAGGCGATGGGACTAATGATGCCCCGGCACTGAATAAGGCGAATGTTGGTCTGGCAATGGGATCGGGAACCTCAGTGGCTAAAGAGGCAAGTGATATCATTCTTCTCGACGACTCGTTTACCAGTATTGTAAATGCAATTAGATGGGGACGTTCGCTATACCAAAATATTCAGCGGTTTCTTTTCTTTCAGCTAACAATAAATCTGCTTGCTTTAGCCATTGTCCTTTTTGGCCCATTGGTTGGGGTAACGTTACCTCTAACTGTTGTTCAAATGCTTTGGGTAAATCTTATTATGGACACATTTGCCGCATTGGCATTGGCAACAGAGCCGCCGCACAAGGAAGTAATGAAACAAAAACCCCGTAAAGCAACCGATTTCATTATCACACTTCAAATGCAGCGTTGGATAGGGATATCGGCAGTTTCGTTTTTTGTTGTTCTTGTTGTTTTTCTGAGATTACTTAAAGCCAATAATGGGATTACAGTTTATGAGCTTACCCTGTTTTTCAACGTATTTGTAATGCTTCAGTTTTGGAATCTGTTTAATGCAAAGGCGATGGGATCTGGAAAATCTGCTCTATCCAATATGGGTAAAAGTAAAAGTTTTTTGGTGATTGCCGCTTTAATATTTTTGGGTCAGGTGCTAATTGTTCAGTTTGGGAATAATTTTTTCAGAACAACACCCTTAACATTGTATCATTGGTTTTTGATATTCCTTAGCACATCTATTGTTCTTTGGGTTGGTGAACTATTTAGATTTGTGAATAGGCGTAAGGGTAGGGAATAATCAAAAAATGCCCATATTTGTTACACAATTCAAAAACGGATATACATGAATTCACAAACAAATCTTTTACAAGCTGAAGTTTATCAGATTATTAATAGTTGTAATGTTTGTACGGTGGGTATGGTTGATCTTGAAGGAAATCCGTATGTATTACCCTTTAACTTTGGGTATAGCAACGGAAAACTTTATATCCATTCTGGACCTACCGGTAAAAAAAATACTATTTGGGAAAAGAATCCTAAAGTTTGCATATCGTTTAGCTCCGATTATCAGATGAATATTAGGCACGAGGAAGTTGCTTGTTCGTATTCAATGAAATACAGAAGCGTTTTGGTGCATGGCAAGCTGGTTCCCATTAATGGTTTAGACGAGAAGGCCAGAGTTTTAAACATTGTGATGCAGAAGTACTCTGGGCGTAGCGACTTTACTTACGGAAAACCTGCCCTTGTGAATGTGGCCGTTTTCGAGATAGAGGTCGATAAAGTTGAATCAAGGGTATATCTGCATTAGCATTTACTTACCAGCGGGTTTAAAATATAGAAATAAGTCTTAAAAGAGTAGCAGGTTTAATCGTTTTAAAGTTAATATGATATGGGCATATTTGGGAAGTCGTTTTCTCAGGAACTTGGTAAGAACACAGGGAAATGGGCGAGCAATAAAATATTTGGTAATACAGGTTGGGCAACCCCAAGACGACACGTAATTGAAGTTGAGCAGCGTAAAAAGCAACGCGAAGAAGCACTAGAGTATAAGCAACATCAGAAAGAGATTGAACAGGAACGTAGAGAACGAGAACAACGCCTTAAACAATTAGAGCGAGAACAGGTGGAGCGTGAAAGGTACGAAATGATTAAAGCCAACGAAGATGAAGTTCGCGAACACAACAATTATTTGGAGGTAATACAGTCAGTCCACAAATCCTATTCAGACCAAATGGATTGGGAAGAGTTACAAAAGCAAGAAGCACCCCAGTATGTTGAGACGGCAGAAGAGTTAAGAGACGAAATCACAAAATTTACCAATGATCACATTGATGGGGAGATTCGAAGTTTAAAGAAAAGGTCAAAACTGTCGTTAGCTCGTTTGGTTGTTGGGGGGATGTATGCACCTAAAAATCGATGGATATTTAAAACCTTAGGAAATAAAGTAGTACTGGGCTTCTTTGGGCTTCTTTGTATGGTAGGCTTGATCTACGGTTTAGCACAAGATGGGTTCTTGCAATATTTTTTACCAGTGATTTCTGTTTTAGTTTTTTTTACTTTTCTTATTTTTAGATATGGAGCTAAAGACTTTGAGAAAAATGTAGCACTAGAAAATAAGTTAAGCGAACTTGAGAATAGCCGCAAACCATTACTTGATGATAATTTAAAATATCAGCAGGAAGCGCACGAGCAATACCTGAAAGACCAAGAAGAATACCGTAAAATGATGGACATTGTTAATGGGGTAATCGGTAAAAACCCACAGGCATATACTTATGCACTAAACTACTTCAATCCGCTTGAAGATTTAAAAGAGTATGGATCCCACATCTCATTTGAGGTGAGTACAGATAAAATCTCAGTTGATTTTTATGTTCACAGTGAAGATGTCGTTCCTAATACAATAAAATTTATCCTAAGAAAAGGACTTGAAATCAAAGAGGAACAGCTATCTAAATCCCGTTTTAATGAGATTTATCAGGACTATGTATGTAGCTGTGTTCTAAAAATAGCCAAGGAAATTTTTCAATTGCTACCAGTTGTAAACAAAGTTCAGGTTAATGCTAAAGGCTCCTTGTTGAACTCTGCAACAGGCAATTTCGAAGAACAAACAATTGTTTCTGTAAACATCAATAGGGCAAAACTCAACGAGTTGAATCTTGACCTCCTTGACCCATCCGACAGTATGAGCAATTTTGAGCACAGAATGGACTTCAAAAAGAATGAGGGTTTTAAACCGGTAAAGGATTTATAAACAGTTTTAGAATTAGGTGTAAGTTTGACAGTAATATGGGGAAATACTATATTTGTACTTTATGGCATCTAATAAATGGTTTTTACACCCTAATAATTAGGTTACCTTTTAATTCCATTGTGCTTATAACAAGTTGACACACGAATAAATGACGCTTTTTCGAGACACATACCATAAATTAATCTCAATACTATTTGCAATTGCATTTAGCGTTAATTTTTGTATGCTGTTAACCTTATTTGCGGGCAATCCTTCTTTCAGTAACAGCAAATGGTTGTCACTTGGCAATACTGATACAGTTGAAGTTATAGATATTTTGGTCTCTTCAAAACAAATTATTGTAACTGATCCCGTAGAATGGAATTTCTCGTTTTTTAAAGAGACATTTTTACAAAACCAGAAAGCCCCATTTTGTTTGTATAAACCACAAATCAAGGGAGAAAGACTCTTTTATCCATTACCCCAAATTTGTTCTCATACAGGAATTTTTATGTGCTTACGATTATGATTCTTTGCTACAACCTTTGAGGTTGAGTATAGTTAAGCATTAATCATAATAAACCAATGTTGTTTAGCTTAGGAGATGGGACTTGTTTATAAAATGAGGACGTTGCCCATCTGCCTTCAGTAAAACAGGATGGACGGGAGTTCAATAAGATTAATCTTTATTAATGTAAATAGATTGCTTATATGCCGTTGCCAGAAAGCAGCTGTGAACTAGTTAGAAATCCTACCTAAACAGCATTACATAATATCACTTACGATGAGCACAAAATCACATACAATGAACACAAAGGAAAAAAAACCAATGCCAGTGTGGGTTAGTATACTTATTTTTATAGTTATAATGGCTGCTGTAATGATTGTTGGAATGTCATTATAGCCAATACCTGTTTTAATATTGTATAACCACTCCGTTAAAATGGAGTGGTTATTTGTTTTTCGGTAACAAACGATTGTAATAACCCTCTCAGTGTCTTCTCAAAACATATATTTTAAGAAAAAACCGATATTGCTTTACAACGATTGTAAAATACTATATATTAGTAACACCAAAGTAATGATTTAAGCATTTATCTTGCTTGTAAATAATAGGTTAGGCAATATGGCAAACATTCGGAATCTGAAGAAAGACATTAAGCAAATGGTGAAACACTTTATTCAGGAGTGCTACATCCATTTAGTTTACTCGCCTCCATTAAACCAGGAAAACGTATTGGATATTATTTCTGATGCCTTAATGCTCGAAATAGAAGTGTTAGATAAGATTAACAATCAGAAGGATATTGGCGATATGAAGCTGAAGCATTACTACCGAAAGGTTAGCAGCGATTTTTACAATAGTATCATTGAGCTAACAGAGCGTTTAAATTCCTTAACGTATTAAGTACTCGTCTATTTATTAAACAATATAGTTTATGAAATCTTTTCTAGATATTGCAAAAAGCCGCTATTCGTGCAGAAGTTATGACAAGAAGGAGATTCCTCAAAATCTGCTTACTAATGTTCTTGAGTGTGCTCGCATAGCTCCATCGGCCACTAACGCTCAACCACAGCAATTTGTTGTTGTAACCAAGCAACCCTTAATAGGCCAAATAGCATCCTGCTATGCTGCTTCGTGGCTTGAATCGGCTCCTGCAATTATTGTTGCCTGTGGCAACTATTCTGAGTCGTGGCGCCGTGCCGACGGTAAAAATCATTGTGATATAGATATGGCAATAGCCATCGATCATATTACCCTGGCCGCAGCAGACAATGGTTTGGGAACCTGTTGGGTTTGCAAATTTGATGTAATGAAATGTGCAGCAATTCTTAGTTTGCCCAAAAATATTGCTCCAATAGCTCTTATTCCCATTGGTTTTCCGTCTGAAAAGAAGAACTATTCAGAACGCCACCTATTAAGAAAACCAATTGAGGAGATTGTTTCGTGGGAGGGTTATAACTTTTAAATATCGGTTCTATACTTCTTAACTCTTTTCGAGAGCATTTTTGCATCACCGGTAAGCCTGTCTAATAGATTCCAAAAGTTGGGCCCGTGATTTTTGTGGACAGTATGTGCTAACTCGTGGAGTATAATATAGTCGATTAGCTCATCAGGAAGTTTCATGAGGTATAAGCTGAGGTTAATGTTGTTTATACTCGAGCAGCTACCCCATCGCGAAGTTATATTTTTAATTCTTAGTGTATTGTATTTTAAATTGTGCCTTTGAGCCAGTTCTGCTACTCTGCTCGGAAGAATAGACTTAGCTTCTTTTCTATAGGCCTCTACAATTGCCTCCTTCGCTATGTTTTGCAAGTATTCACTTTCCGTATCAACTCCCTTTGGATGGGTTATGCTTATGTATTGTTCTTCAAAATCAACTTTTACGTCACTTGCACTGATAGCTTTAAATTGTAGTTCGTGATCTCTTGTTCTGTAACCCGATGATATTATTTTTTGTTGATTGAGTTTATTAATTTCGCTTAGCTTACTGGTAATCCAACCTTGCTTAGCTTCAACAAAGGTCTTTGCATAGCTAAGGGGCAACAGTCCGGGTATTGTAACCCTAACCTCACCCGATGGTTTTATTGATATGGAAAGTTTACGTGCCCTTCTGTTTCGCTTAAGGAGTATATCTCCAACCCCTGTTAATTTCCAGAGGACAGTTTCTTGCTTTTTTGGTGATGTCATGTTACTGGTTCAGTATCCAAGTGTTAGGGTGTTGTGCTTTCCAAACGTTCATAGAGTCTTCAGCTTCTTGTCGGGTAAGGAACGAGCCAAGCGTAACAGCGTGCATGCCTGTTGGCTGCGTAATAACCCTAGATTTAAATCCAGAGGCCTTCATATCATCCGAGTACTTTTCTGCATAGTTTACATTTCTAAAGCTACCCACAATTAAATGGTAAATCCCCTCTTTAACGTACGGTGTAGTAGCCCTATCCGTTTGATAGTCTTGGTTTTGCGAAATTCTTGGTTTAGTCGATTTTGCCTCAGATTGACCAGTAGGTGTTTTATCCATTTCTGCGCTTAGCTTACTAAACTCATCATCGAATTTACCCGCTTGTTGAGTTACTGTTTTAACCTCTTCTTCAGATTCATCCTTTGCTATGGGGTCATCGGTTGTTGTTTCGTCAAGTACTGTAGATTGTTCTTGAACTATGGTAGTTTGAACATTGGTTGCTGTTTTTTCTGAGCTAAAAAAGCCTATGTCGTATAAATGCCAACCAGCTACCAGCAAAAAAACAAAGCCAAGGCCAATTAAGGTTCCAATAAGGATAGCTTGCCCAGTTCCTCGAGGACGCTTTTCTTTAACTGGTTTTGGTGTGCTTTTTATGGGTTTGGTGGTTTTGACCTCTCGCTTTTGAGGCTCTGCTTTAGGTGGTACTATTTTTTGTTCTGGTACCTGAGTTTTCTTTGAAACTACTTCTTCTGTTTTTTTCTCAACAACTGGTTTCTCAGCCGCTTCCACTTTTTTTTCTTGCGTCTTCTGCTCAGGTGGTGTTTCATTCTCTTTCAGCGGTTCTTCTTTTTTAGGTTTCTCCTCCTTTATTCCTGGTTCGGCTATTTTAGTTGCTGTGGTGGTTTTGGTACCAATAGGATCAAAATGGATGCTTCCCCGTTTATCAAGATAGAGGGAGCCAATACCCTTAAGTTCATAGGTGTTGTTAGTAGTTAATTCTTGTTTTAAACCTTCTACGTAACTAGCCAATAAATCTTTGGCATTGTCCTTTGTAACCTTGTTTTTACTGGCAAGCTTATCCTCAAGCATTCCGTCGTTGTACCTAAGGAAAGGGCTAAATGTTAAGTTTTGGGGCTTAAAATCGCCACTTCCGTCATCTTTAATAAGGAAAGCACCAAATTCAGGAAGAATAACCCTCGTATTGTTCTTGATTAGCTCAATTAAGTATTCGGTGGTCATGGCTTGGAGTATTAGTTTGTTAAATTAACCCACTAAAGGTAAGATAATTTTAGATGTCAACCCAAAAAACCATTGCGGTTTACATTACTTTGCGCACACTTCTTCTATAAGCGATAGCACTTTACTAACACTATAAGGCTTTGTTATAAGTTGATCGAAACCTACATCATTAAAATCTTCGAAAAAATTAGCAGGATTGTGTGCGGTTAATGCGATAATGGGAACCGACCTTTTTGATGCTGGCATATTCATTCTTATGTGCTTTGTAGTTTCAAGGCCATTCATAACTGGCATTTCAATATCCATTAAAATTACATCTATATCCTCCTTCTCAAAAATATCAATGGCTTGTTGCCCATTTTCGGCATCAAAACATTTAGCGCTAATTTTCTTTACTATCTCCTTTATAAGTAGTCGATTAACAAATATATCGTCAACAATTAAAATATTATAACTCTTTTCCATGTAGGTAAAATGGGTGTAGGTGTTTAAGGTTCTGTCTGTTAATTATCCAAGCCTGCTGAGTGTTTTTATAATATGCATGCTGTTAACCTTAAAAGAATTCCTGTTCATATCAATAATCTTATCGTGCTTAAATTCCGATAAGGTTCTTATAAGGCTTTCCTTCGTTGTCCCTGCTAATTCTGCAAGTTCTTGACGGGTTAGGGGTATACTAAATGTTTCGCTTTTAAAAATATCCTCAGAGAAGTACAGAATTATATCGGCTACCCTTCCCGGTAGTTGCTTATATAAAAGACTTGATAACCTATTAATGTTGAATATATTATCAGCGCTAATCTGTTTCACAACTTCCATTCCAAATAGGCCATTCTTTTTAATCAACCAGCTGAAGGTCTCTATATCAATAAATCGAACAGTAACGTTCTCAAGTGCAAAAACTGAATACTCGTAAACATCGCTTCCAAAAATAGAGGATAGTCCTAAATATGAGCCAGGCTGGGCAATACGTAGTATCACATTTTTACCGCGTCGCATTTCTCTCGAAATTTTCACAAGCCCTGACAGTATAAGGGGAATTTCTGAAACCCTAGCACTTTGCTTTATAATTATATCGCGCTTACTATACTCAACTTTGTTGGTTGAGCTGTATAGTTTATCCCTTTCATCGGGCAGTAAAACCGATTCAAAAGGAAGCGACAGGGAATCAAGAATATTTTCGTTGGATTGATTCATAAAGTATCTTTTCTATTAAATAGAGGCCATAAATATACTTAAAAATGTTTAAGAATGATGTATATCACCGTTCTTTAGTAAGCAACCTCATTTAAATTAATTTGCCTATGGTAATAAGAAAAACTAAGTTTGATCTATAATTTTAATCTATCTGACTATGATTCTAATTGTTGATGATTCAACCACAAATCAAGTGTTATTAGAGGCAATACTTCAGGAAGAGGGCTACGAGACGGTAACTGCTTTTAGCGCAAAGGAAGCCTTTAAACTAGTTGAGAAGCATAAACCTAAGCTTATTCTCCTCGACCTGCTAATGCCTGAAGTAAGCGGTTTCGATTTTCTGAAAGAGCTTAAGGGGAACAAAAAGACATCCAATACTCCAGTAATTGTTGTGTCTGCAGTGGAGTCGAGAGAAAATGTTGATATCTGCATGCAGTATGGGGCTGCCGATTTTATTGGTAAGCCAATTGACATAGCATTGTTTTTAAGTAAGGTGAAGCAAACTATGCTAAGTTAGTTACTTTTGTTGCTTGATGTAACTTACCTCAAGTATAAGCGTAAAGACTCTTTGTAGTTAATAACGGGCAAAGGTATTGTGAAAACAGTATTTTATGAGGCAAAAAAACAATTATTCAAGTATAATACTTTCTAATAATTTTTCTATTCAACAATTTATAGAGATATTCTCGGGGATTGATGAGCAGATACTTCAGTTGCACCAGTGCTCATCAGATGATTTTTTGGGATTAAACACCGATTTTAAGCGCTACTATAAACTGTCGAAGCTTATATCCAACAATGCCTCTAAAATTTTTAACGAGTTAACAAAAAATGAATCTTCTGAGTTACTAAAGGAGATTGAGAAGTTTTATAGGGAAATAAAGCATATCCAGTCTGAGTTTTCTAATCTACTAGATGCTAGCATTGAGCAATTGTCACAAATTCTTGGACTGCTAGACAAATTATATTTCCCTGTAAAAAATTTAAACCAGGATTTACTAACCCTTAAAATTCTTTTGGCGAACCTTAAAATATTTAGTTCAGCAAATCCCGCTTCGGCCAAAAGTCTTGAGAAGGTAGTCCAGAAATTCAATGATGTTATAAACGATTTTAAAACTTGTAGTTTTCAAAACGAGAGTGATCTAGGGCAGCTTAAGGAGCAGGTAAAGGATACGCTTTTACGGTTTGAAGCAATTCGTAATAGTAGCGTAAAAGATTTAGACCTTATACTAAATTATTTACACATGGGCATAATCCTATTTGCCGAAAAGCATGAAGAGGTATCGCGTTTAATTCCTAAGTTGACCAAGCAGACCGAGAATTCGTCAAAGAGCATTGCCGATATTATTACAAATTTGCAGTACCACGATATTATTAGGCAAAAAATGGAGCATGTGCATGCAACCCATAAAAAATTATTAGCTGAATTGGATGAAACTGCACAGCTGGAGGATAAGGATAACCTAGACAGCAACGATATTCTTCTTCTGAAAATTAGGGATATTGCAAACCTCCAATCGGCACAGCTAGTATACGCCAATAAGGAGTACCAGAGGGCTATTGAAATTATTACCGGAAAATTTAAGGAGATTGGTAACGATATGACCATTGTATCCTCAATGTGCCATGAAATTTATATCTCCCAAGATAGTACCAGCGAGTTCCACATGCAGGACTTTATCACAAAGTTAAAAAGTTCGGCAAGCGTATTGAACAGGTTTCTAAGCGCCACCAATGATTATACTGCGCGTATCGATCAGTTATATGCTCAGGTTGGTAGGGTAGGGAAAGGTCTTACCACTTTTTCGGCGTCAATTGTCAATCTGAAAAATATCACATCCACCACATACGCCGATTTTTTGGAAATTGATTTGGGCGATAAAAAATTACACGAATTATTAAAGAGAATTCAGTACCTTTATGAAGATGTTGAGGGATTTGAAGTGATAATCAAGGATGTATTCACTAGGGTTGAAGGGATAGCAAGTCAATTTTTACTTGGGAATAGTCAGAGTTTAGCCCAGCGCAAAAGTGTTGAGGTGTTTTCAAATTCAGGTGATTCAATGAGCAGCATTATTACACATCTCAACAATAAGAATACAAAGATTAGCACATTGCTCAGTAAAAGCATCGGCATAAGTAAATCCGTTTTAAAGGATATAAACGCATCAATTGGAAAGGTTAAGTACTACGATTTTTTCGAAAAGGTTATTGTGGATATAATAAACGAGTTTAATCACATACACCGTTTGCTTAAAGCAGAGGTTAATTTTGACAACGAAGAGGGTTTCGAGGATATTCGAAAACTTTATACCATGGCAAGCGAGCATAAAGTACACGATACAATAACTAAAGAATCGAGCAAGGTGAGTGGCGTTGAACTATTTGACGATGATATCGATATAGACGATGATAACTTAGAACTATTTTAAGATATGGCAAAAATACAGAAGATTACTCTTAAATCACAGGCAGGTAAAGGAAAGAAGAGTGGCGAGGGGATTATTACTATACAGGGTGAATTAACCATTGATAATGCCCAGCAACTTAATAAGTTTCTGCAAGAGGGTTTGAGCAAGTATAGCCAGATTGAGGTCAAGATAAACAATGTTGTAAACATTGATCTAACCGCTATTCAACTTTTACAGCGTTTGTGGTGGGATGCTAAGCAGGAGCAAAAGAGTATTAACTTTGAATTTAAGTTACCCGAGGATTTTAGAATTCTTTTGGAGCGATCGGGTTTCGAATCGTTTTTGACCCTAAAAAACTAAAATACCAAATTAATTGCAGAATTACTATGGCCAAAACAATACTTATAGTTGACGATTCGGAAAGCATAAGGGAGGTTGTTAACTTTACTTTGGAGAATGAAGGGTACAATGTTCTCATATCAGTTGATGGGACAGATGCACTCAAATTCCTCGATGGTACACATATCGATTTAATTATTACAGATCTACATATGCCCGAAATGGATGGCATTACGCTAATTCGGCATGTGCGCAAAATGGAGCAATATCAGCGTATCCCCATTCTATTTCTCACTACCGAATCGCAAGCAGCAAAGAAGATGGAGGCAAAAGAGGCAGGTGCAACAGGTTGGATTATAAAACCCTTTGTACCCGCTAAATTAATTGCAGCACTAAATAAAGTATTACGCTAATGGACAACTTTAAGAAAAAATTTATAGAGGAAGCAACAGACCTTATTGACGGCTTGGAGCGCTCGCTGCTCGAACTTGAAGAGAATCCAACCGACAAGTCAATTATACAGCAAATATTTAGGACAATGCATACCCTAAAGGGGAGTAGCGGTATGTTTGGGTTTGAGAAGATAGATGGGTTTACCCATGAGATGGAAACCATTTACGATTTGATTAGGAATGATAAGCAACAGGTTACTCCCGAAATTCTTGATCTTACGCTTGCCTCTGTTGATCATCTGAAAATATTGCTTGACGAAGAGAACTTTAACGACCCATCCGTTCAGGAAAATCACAATAATTTGCTCAAAAGGGTAATGGCCATTATTAGCAGCGATAAGGAAAAGGGGGATGGCAATGTTGAGAAGTTGACAAAGACAATTCAGTCGGAAGGGAATGACCTAGGGAATACTTTCTACGTATTTTTTGATCCTGTAAAGGAGATATTCAATAACGGAACAAATCCGCTTTTCCTCCTCGATGAACTTCATACACTAGGAGAGGCACGGGTTTTTGCTCATCTAAATAGGGTCCCTCCGTTAAGCCAAATGAATTCTGAACTCTGTTACACTTATTGGGAAGCAATAGTGTACACTCAGCAAAATGTGAATAGTATTAGCGATGTATTTATCTTTGTTGAGGATGAAGCCAAAATTGATATTCAGAAGATATCGGAAGGAAATCTGCTAACTGATGACCAGTTTTTAACCGAACTACAAATGCTGGCCGATGTAAATAAGGATATTGGTATAAGTAAAGTTCAAAAACTTGCAAATCAGACATACGCCAGACAAGTTAAGGATAAGATTATTTCAACAGGTACAAAAGAGCGGATAAAATCAAAGGAAAACACCATAAGTAGCATTAGGGTTTCGGCAGATAAGCTAGACATGCTTATGAACCTCGTTTCTGAGCTGGTTACCACACAGGCTCGCCTTAGCCTTTTTGCTGAAAACAATGCTGTTCCAGGCCTAATGACTATCGCGGAGAATGTTCAAAAGTTATCAAGACAGCTTAGGGATATTGCTTTTAGTATTGTGCTTATTCCCATTGAGAATATGCTTACCCGCTTTCAGCGTTTGGTTCGTGATTTATCGTCAGAACTAGGGAAAGATGTGGTGTTTATTACCGAAGGTGCCGACACTGAACTTGATAAAACTATTATAGAAAGTTTGGTCGATCCGCTGATGCATATCCTGAGGAATAGCCTAGATCATGGCATTGAGGATGCAGAGGAACGTGTTTTGAAGGGAAAACCTAAGCAAGGAAAGATTAGCCTAAAGGCTTTTTATTCAGGGGCAAATGTTATGATTCAGATTAGCGATGATGGGGCAGGTATTGACCCCAAAGTAATTGCCCAAAAAGCCATAAGTAAAGGCATTATTTCCGCCGAGCGAAAGCTTACAAAACGTGAGGTGCTCGATTTGGTTTTCCTTCCAGGATTCAGTACTGCAAAGCTGGTGACCGATGTGTCGGGTCGTGGCGTGGGAATGGATGTTGTGAGACGAAAAATCGCCGATATACGAGGAGAGGTGGAGATAGATTCCATACATGGTGCTGGAACAACAATAACAATTAAACTGCCTTTAACCCTTTCGATTATTGATGGACTTTTGGTTAAGGTTGATGATACCCACTACATCATCCCGCTTTCTGTAGTTGATAAGATATATGCCGTTGAGCATGAGAAAATTGTTAAAACCTTTAATAATGTTTTAGTGCTCGATGCAAAACAAATACCCTTCTTCTACATCAGAAGAGAATTTAACCATGCCGAGAACACCGAGAAGTATGAGCAGGTTATTGTGGTTAATTACGACGAGAAGAGTGTTGGGTTAATTGTTGATGAAGTAATTGGTGAATACCAGGCTGTACTCAAACCTCTAGGTAAGCATTATAAAAAGCAGGACATGATTTCGGGTGCTACTATTCTGGGAGATGGGACAGTAGCTCTTGTAATGGATACCAATAAGATAATTAAACTTTTTGCAAACCATGAGGACTTTAAAATTGAGGAGCAGTTTGATGAGGAACTATAAAATTAGGTTAATCATAAATATTTCGGAGGATTAAAAATGGAACAAGAGAATTTAAGTAATGTCAACTCTTACCTGTCTTTTAAATTAGGTGAAGAAGAGTTTGCTGCGCATGTAGGTAAGGTTCTCAATATTCTTGAGATGACGAGGATTACTGAGGTGCCTAAAGCTCCTGAATACATGAAAGGGGTTATAAATCTAAGGGGAACAGTTTTGCCAGTTATCGATACGCGAATGAAATTTGGCATGTCTCCAACTGAGTATACAGCCAATACGTGCATTGTAGTGCTTGATATTGAGGTTGATAACGAAGCTATTCATATAGGTGCATTGGTTGATGCTGTTCAAGCCGTACTAGAGATTGACCGAAACACAATTATGCCCCCACCAAGTATTGGTAGCAAATACCGCTCAGAGTTTATTGAAGGAGTGGCAAATATCGATGAAAAATTTATCATGATTTTAAATATGGATGCAGTTTTCTCAACTGAAGATGTAACCAGCTTAAAAACCAAAACAGAGGAAACTGAGGAGCACACAAGCATCGAGGAGGTTGTATAATAATTATTGATTTTTACTTGATTTTAGCCAAAAAAAGACATAAATTTACTTGCTTGATTGTGTTTTAAGTTGTGAGTCAGGTTCTTATCACTTTTCGGGTTTTTATTGGTAGTTGGGGACAAATTTGATTTTTAGGCTGGAGCTAATAATTTAATTATTCCCCTTTGGGCTGTTCAAAAGGTAGAAATCAAATTTAGGGATATTGCTAAAAATGACTGGGGAAACTTTTTGAATAGCCCTTTTTTTATAACCCACCAACTTGCGGAAGCATTCCCTCCATAATCTCATGTAGTTTACTTGGATGTTCAGCATTTTTGTTTGCACATCAACTCATCTTTTTGTTAAAATCTTTTACTTTACAGCGTACGGCATGTAGTAGGTTTGCATTTTTTAGTTAGATTTGGTTTTTATACAAAGGGTATTCTGATAATAATGACACCGATGTTAAGTGCACGTTTGAACGATATATTTAAGGCACAGCTTACTCAGGATGAATTTGACAAGTTGAGTAAGTTCATTTATAAAGAGAGCGGGATAAAAATGCCACCCGTAAAAAAGATTATGCTCCAGAGTAGGCTACAAAAACGCCTACGCCAGCTCGGAATGACAAATTTCAAGGATTATATCGATTACGCATTTAGTAAGGAGGGACTTAATAATGAGATAATCCATATGCTTGATGTGGTAAGCACAAACAAAACCGATTTTTTTCGTGAGCCCATTCATTTTGATTTTTTGTTGCAGGAGGTTTTGCCCCAATTTATGCTTGATAGAAATAACCAAAGAACAATAAAAATATGGAGTGCAGGGTGCTCAAGTGGAGAGGAGCCTTATACCATTGCAATTGTGCTGTCCGGCTTTGCCGAGAAAAATCCAGGGTTCGATTACTCTATCGTTGGAACTGATATATCAACCCAAATTCTTCAAAAGGCCGCTGATGCCGTTTATAAGGAGGATCGGGTTCAGAACATCCCAATGGAAACAAAAAAGAAATACTTTTTAAGGAGTAAGGATAGAGTAAATCCCACCGTTAAAGTGGAATCCAGCCTTAGGCGTAAAGTGCGTTTTGGAAGGCTTAATTTTATGGATCCCCACTACGATGTTCCCGAAATGTTTGATGTGATATTTTGCCGTAACGTACTGATTTATTTCGATAGGGAAACCCAGGAGAAAGTAATCCAAAAGCTGTGCGCAAAGCTAAAAACTAACGGCTATTTTTTTCTAGGTCACTCCGAGTCGATTATGAATATGGACGTACCCTTAAGACAGGTAAAACCAACGGTATTCCGAAGGATATAAATGTGTTGTTAATATAATTGTACTGCACTATGGAGCCTAAAATTACAGACGATGAATTGCTCAACGAGTTGAAACGTAGGATTGAGCATAATAAAATAACAGTAAAGGAATTAAAAGCACTTAATGAGGAGCTTAAGCAGGTTAATAAAAAACTCGGGGAATCCGAATCGCTCAAGAGTCACTTTATATCCAATATTACTAACGAGATAATTAACCCCTTTACTTCAATTCTGGGATTGTCAAGAGCCATTCTTTCTGTTGATAAAGAGAACTGGAAGAAAGTGGTGTCAATGGTGGCGCTTATATACGCAGAGGCCTTTACTCTCGACTTTCAATTTAGGAATATATTTGTTGCAGCCAAAATTGAGGCTGGAGAAATATTTCCAGAGATCATTAATACCAATGTTTTGAATGTGATTGAGAGCGTATTAGAAACCTTTAGAGTTGAGGCCAGGAGGAAAAAAGTTAGCGTAACCTTGGAACATTCATTCAAAGTAGATGACCAGGGCATGTCACTTTTTAAAACCGATCCTGAAAAGCTGAAACTTATTTTGGCAAATTTGTTGAACAATGCAGTCAATTTTAGCCATGAAGGTGGAGTGGTTGAGGTTATCGGCAAGGTTGATAAAGGGAGTTTAGTGATTTGCGTTCGCGATTATGGTATTGGTATTAGCAAAGAGAATCAAAAGATAATTTTCGATAGGTTCAAGCGCCTCGACTCGGGAATTAACTCATTAAACAGGGGGCATGGTTTGGGCCTTTCAGTAAATAAGGCGGTAATAGAGATGTTGAATGGTAAAATAGATATACAGAGTGAACCAGGCAAGGGGTCGTGTTTTACCATTTCAATTCCAGAGAGTGATGCTGTTACCTTCGATTTCGCATCCGATGCTAACGAAACATTCTTCGACTCCGAAGAGGAAATATTCTAAAATTAATTGCAATGGATGAGGTAAGCACTCATTTCCTATATCCTTCTGCCCTTTTTGTAACCGATCAGCCCCATAGGGTTTCAACCATATTGGGTTCATGCGTAGCTGTGTGCCTGTACGATCCTATACTTAAAACAGGAGGTATAAACCACTATATGCTACCATTCTGGAATGGACAGGGGTTAGCTAGCCCAAAGTATGGAAATATTGCTATTGAAAGATTGTTAGAGAAGATGTTATTATTCGGCTCAAAAAAGTCAAACATAAGAGCAAAGGTTTTTGGGGGTGGCGAAGTTATTGATACCAATATCTCGCAATTTCGAATAGGTGAGCGAAACATTCATTTAGCCCTTGACATGCTTAATGAGCTAAAGATTCCTGTTGTTGCCAAAAGTGTTGGCGGTAAATTAGGTAGAAAAATAGAATACTTAACTGCAACCGGAGAGGTAAAACAACGTTACATTGAGAGAACCATACAGGTTTATGGGTAAGCTTTTAAAAATAAATTCATCAGATTAAACAACCAGTTGAATGAACTCAAAGATCAAGGTGCTTATTGTTGATGATTCGGCTGTAGTAAGACAGACCTTAAGTAAAATTATTTCATCCGATCCTCAACTAGAGGTAATGGGTACTGCGTCCGATCCTTACTTTGCAGCAAAAAAAATTGCCAGTGAGGTCCCAGATGTTATAACCCTTGATGTTGAAATGCCGAGAATGGATGGGCTTACCTTTCTTAAGAAAATTATGACCCAACACCCTATTCCTGTAGTAATTATTTCGAGTTTAACAGAAAAGGGGACAGAAACAGGAATGAAGGCTTTAGAGTTTGGAGCTGTTGATATTATTACAAAACCACAGGTAAACACAAAGATTTTTTTTGAGGAGTCAAGCATTCGCATTTGCGATGCAATTAAAGCCGCGGCTTATGCTCGAATATCTCGTAAAAAGCACACTTCTTACACTCCTCCAGTTGTAGAGCCTAAATACACTGCCGATGCAGTTTTGCCTCCAATTGTATCAAATAAAAGCATGATAAGAACAACCGAATATGTTATTGTGGTTGGTGCTTCAACAGGAGGAACCGAGGCATTGACAACTTTCTTAAAAGCGATGCCTTTAGATTCGCCCGGTATTGTTATTGTACAGCATATGCCCGAGAAGTTTACAACCTCATTTGCTGCTCGCCTAAACGACCTTTGTGGCATTACCGTTAAGGAGGCTGAAAATGGCGACAGCGTTATTCGGGGAAGGGCATTAATTGCCCCAGGAAACTACCACTTGCTTCTAAAACGGAGTGGTGCTCGGTACTATGTTGAGGTAAAGGAGGGGCCATTGGTTAACAGGCATCGTCCTTCGGTTGATGTGCTCTTTCGGAGTACAGCTCGATATGCAGGAGCCAATGCGGTTGGTGTTATAATGACAGGGATGGGCGATGATGGAGCAAAGGGTATGCTGGAAATGAAACTAGCTGGAGCAAAAACTGTGGCACAGGACGAAAACTCTTGCGTAGTTTTTGGTATGCCCAAAGAGGCAATAAAACTAGGCGCTGTAGACAAGGTGCTACCGCTCGAATCGATACCTGCATACGTTATTAAAGCCCGATAACTCTTTAGTGTGCTCATGGTTAAACTATGTAATCTCTAAAAATAAATAACTCAGAGAAGATGACGCATGGATTAAACATCTTTTATAATCCTTTTTCCACAGTTAAGGGGTGCACAAATTATCTCTAGTTCAAGTGTGGGAGGAGAAAATTCATTAAGTATTGCCCATACCAATAATAAGGCAAGTTCATTTGTTTGCTATAGTTAGTTCGGTATGGGTTCTAATTAAATTCGTTTCAAGGCATAGTCCTAATCTGTGGAGTTCTTTTTTTAACACATTTTTAGTCTTTGTATGAAATTATATCTATTTTTAGTCAAATTTTACTGATATGCAACGAAACTACTCTAGATGGTTTGTAACTCGTTATACCTTAATGGCTTTTGCATTAGGGGTTGCCTTTTTAGCATTAGGGCTTTTTATACAATCATTGATAAATAATTTATCATTCTCTGCAGCAGGCATTGCCCAAATTCATCGGCAAATTCCCTTGTTTTATTTTATTGATTTGCTCCCGTTAATGTTAGGAGTAGTGACCTATTTTATCAGCAAAAAATACTCTGTAACGCTCAGTGAAAATTTTAGTTCTAGTGAAATGGAGTTGTCACGTCAGCGTAGGCTGTACAGGTTTGTGCAAAAACTAAAAGAGGGAGACATAGATGCTGAATATAATCCCGAAGAAACTGATGTTTTAGGGAAAGCAATAGTTAACCTTCGGGAAACACTTAAAGAAACAAAGCAGGAGGAGTTTTTACGCCGAAAGGAAGATGAACAGCGAAACTGGTCTGCCCAAGGTTTAGCCAATTTTGGTGAAATACTCCGAACCCAAAATAATGAAATTGAGGAACTATCATACTTAATTATCAGCAATTTGGTTAGGTATATCAATGCAAACCAAGGAGGATTTTATCTTTTAGACGATACTGATGAGGGCGATAAGTTTTTTAGTCTTACTGCCTGCTATGCCTATGAGCGCAGAAAGTATGCAGATAGAAGAATAGATTGGGGAGAAGGGTTAGTGGGCGCATGTGCCCTAGAAAAGCAGACTACACATTTAACCAAAGTACCCGACTCTTACCTAAAAATAACCTCAGGACTAGGAAGTGCAAATCCTAAAAATATTTTACTAGTTCCCTTAAAAGTAAACGACGAGGTTCACGGTGTTATTGAAATTGCCTCGTTTCATCCATTTGAAAAGCATGTGGTAGATTTTGTAGAGAGGGTATCTGAGAGTATAGCGTCAACCATATCCAGTGCGAAGATAAATATTCGCACGGCAAAATTGTTAAGGGAGTCGCAGGAGCAGGCAGAAACACTTCAGATGCAAGAAGAGCAGATGCGGCAGAGCATGGAGGAGTTCCAAGCAAGCCAGGAAGAGGCAACACGACAATCGGAGAATTTTGTTAGCTTCACTAACTCTGTGAATCACACTCTTATCAGGGCAGAGTATGATGTTAAAGGGGTTTTACTGTATGCTAACACCAAATTTCTGAATAAACTTGAATATATCTCAAACTCAGAGGTTGAGGGTAAGCATATTTCAATGTTTGTGAATAAAAAGGATAGAGAGTGGTTCGATGAGATTTGGGAAACTCTTTCAAAAGGTGGTCATCACTTTGAGGGAGATATGAAGCTTGTTACGAAGAGTGGTAAGGATCTTTGGACAATTGCTACCTACACCTGTGTTAGAAATGCAAGTGGTGGGGTTGAAAAGGTTCTATTTCTTGCCATAGATACAACTGAAAAAAAGAGCCAGAGTTTGGATTTTGAAGGGCAAATTGAGGCGCTAAATCGCTCAAGCATTAAGGTTGAATATACTCCCATAGGCGATGTGATTGATGCTAACGACAAATTCCAGCAAGCTTTTGGCTTTTCTCAGATAGAGGCAAAATCTAAATCCGTATTTGACTTTTTTCATGCAAACGACAGAAAGTTGATTGACGCCGTTTGGGATGATGTTTCTCATGGTATCCCATTTGAAGGACAACTTAAGATGATAGTCAGATCTGGTGAAGAGCGCTGGTTCAGGGGAACGTACACTGCAGTTAATGATATGTATGGCGAGGTAGCGAAGATTGTATTCATTGGGCATGATATTACCCGTGAAAAACTTATGGAGATTGAGACCCAGGAACAAACAGAGCAGCTTCGACGTCAGGAAGAGATGCTTCGTCAGAACGAGATCGAGCTTAGTAGAAAGTTGCGGGAAGCAAAAGAGGATATAAAGACACAGTTTAAAGAGATAGAGCGAGAGAAAATTAGGACAGAGATGACTCTCGAAGGATTCCTCGATGCCATTATCACCACTGATCATGATGGAATTGTAAAGTTCTACAACCATGCTGCAGAGGAACTATTTGGTATGAGTAAGGAGGAGATTCTTGGTCAGAGTATTAGGGTGCTTTTTTCACCCGATGCAACGGATATGGATGAGTTTCTTGCTTCGTATCTCGATCCTGAAAAACCAACTATAATAGGTGAGCGACGAGAGATTTCATTTACCAAAAAAGATGGTGAAGAAATAAACGTGCTTATGCTACTTACTGAGGCTAAGGTTGGTCGTGAGCATACGATTACGGCTTTTGTACAAAATATTTCTGTCGATCTTTTTTAAAACAATGCCTTTTAGTTAAGGCTGTTGGCTTCGACTACGCTCAGCCTGACTGTCACCCCGAGGGAAGTCGAAGGGCACCGCTATAATTGAATAGAAGGCTGCATCTTGTTAACTAAACGTCATTATATTTTAATAGGTATTCTTTTTCTTGTAATTCTGGATTTAGAATGCAATTAAGGTTTTTGTGTTTTTCTTTATGCCCTAAATGGTTACTTTTGTGAGAGTAATAATGGCTGTTAAATCTAGTAAATGTTATTATTTTTAGTGTATGGATAATTTTGTTGTGTCGGCTCGCAAGTATCGCCCAAGCAGTTTTGGTAATGTTGTAGGACAAGATTCGTTAATTACTACCCTTAAGAATGCAATTCAGCGAAAGCAGTTAGCTCAGGCATACTTGTTTTGTGGTCCTCGTGGTGTAGGGAAAACAACCTGTGCCCGAATTTTTGCCAAAACTATAAATTGCCTAAATCCAACTCCCGAAATGGAGGCCTGTAACGAGTGCGAAAGTTGTAAGGCACTTATTCAACAACGATCGTTTAATATACATGAACTCGATGCAGCATCGAACAATACCATCGATGGGATAAGGAGTCTTATTGAGCAGGTACGCATCCCACCGCAAATTGGGAAGTATAGCGTTTATATTATCGATGAGGTTCATATGCTTAGTACACAGGCTTTTAATGCATTTTTAAAAACACTTGAAGAGCCCCCAGCACATGCAATTTTTATTCTGGCTACCACAGAAAAACATAAAATTATTCCCACCATACTCTCTCGTTGTCAGATTTATGATTTTAATAGAATAAAGGTTGAGGATACAGTAAAATATCTGGAGTTTATAGCGAATGAGGAGAAAATAGCTTACGAAGTTGAGGCATTAAATATAATTGCTCAAAAGGCAGATGGAGCTATGCGCGATGCATTGTCAATTTTTGATCAGGTGGTAAGCTATAGCGAGGATAATATTACCTATCAAAAGGTAATTGAAAACCTAAATGTTCTCGATTATCAATACTATTTTACGCTAACAGAAAACTTTTTGCAGGCTGATTATGCCAATACGCTTAAAGTTTACGATGAACTTTTATCAAAAGGGTTTGATCCGCAGCAGTTTATATCTGGTTTAAGCGATCATTTCCGAAGCCTGCTGGTTTGTAAAGACCCTCAAACATCTCATATTCTTGAGGTTGGTGCAGCAATAGCTGAGCGATATATACAGTTTGCGGCTGATTCTTCGCCCGAGTTCTTGATTAAAGCACTCGATGTTATTAATCAAACTGATATTACCTTTCGGCAAAGCAGCAATCAACGTTTGCATGTAGAGTTAATGCTCATCAGATTAAGTGGTCTTAATCAAAAAAAAAAAGTAGCATCTACGAATGGTTAGATGATTCAGTTGTAGAACTAACGGTTTTAAAACAGAATAGGGAGGTCCATCAGCAACCAACGGAGGATCGTGTAAAGGAATCGGCCCCTCCTCCTTTGAAGAAAACACCTTCAATTCCCAAGCAAGCACCTAAAAGTATTTCTATTAAGGATGCGCTTGCAGGCAAGACAGTGGCTAATCAGCTCAAATCAGAGACTGAAAACTTTTATGAACATGATGATGCAGCTGATGATAAAAGCCTTGATGAAGATAACGATGAGAATCAAAGCACCTTTGGGCAGGATGAACTCGAGGAGACTTGGCAAAAGTTCATTAAAACCTATTTAAACGATAGACCCAGGTATAGCAGTCTTATGGAAAACTACCTTCCTACACTTAAGCCAAACTTTATTATTGGCGTCGAAGTGGAATCATCGTTACAGGTGGAGATGCTCAATGAGTTAAAACTTGAAATTACACAGTTCTTGCACTCAGAGTTAGGAAATAGAACCATTACTCTTGATTTTAAAGAGGTAGCCAACGATAATACTAACGGGAAACTTTATACAGTGGAGGATAAACTCAAATATCTAAGCCAATTGAACCCAAGCATAATTAAGCTTAAACAGCAACTAAATCTCGATTTTGACTAGATTTTAATCAATATTAAAACTAATGCTATTTTTTTTTGTTAAGCATATAGTATAATTATTAACCATTAAAACAATAAAAGATGTTAAATCCAAGAGTACAAAGTGCTATTAACGAGCAGATTAATGCCGAAATTTGGTCGGCCTATATGTATCTATCGATGTCGTCGTATTTTGCGTCAGAGGGACTAAATGGATTTGCCAACTGGATGCGTGTACAGTGGCAAGAGGAGTTAAGTCATGCTCTTAAGTTTTTCGATTACCTTGTGGAGCGTGGAGTGCAGCCCATACTTACACCAATAGATAAGGTACCCGATAAATGGAACAGCACGCTTGAGGCTATGAAGGAAACCCTAAAGCATGAGCAGCATGTTACTGCGTTGATTAACAATATTATGGATATATCAATTGAGGAAAAGGACCACGCAACCAAAAGTATGCTTCAGTGGTTTATTGATGAGCAGGTAGAAGAGGAGGCCAGTGCACAGGAAATTATCGATAGTCTTAACCTCATAGGCGATAAGGGACACGGTATCTTTATGCTCGACAAGGAACTTAAAAGCCGTGAGTTTGTTGACGAAACATTAGAAGCATAAACCTTGCTTGAGTTTGTTAATAAATATGGGCTGGCCTTTTGGCTGGCCCTTTTTATTGAGGTTGTTGTACCTTTTCAAACTTAAAGGGAATAGTTGACTTAAGTAGAATATCGTCACCAATGGATTTAATTTCATTGTTGGAATATTTCCAAACTAGTTCAACTTCATTGTCCTCAGTATCCTTAACTAGTTCAAGTCCACTTACAATAGCCTTAATATAATACTGGTTGAGCTTATCAATTCGATTTAAGTAGATATCAACTTTAATTTTAACAGCAAGTAACGAAAACCGGATGGTGTCAAGCCACAGGATAATTGGATAGTAATACTCCCAAGGTTTTCCGTTAGTTGATGTCCCTTCAATGTTAACTTCCCCCGACTGATTGAAGTTTACTAATGGTGAGTTGCTTGTTCTTTCTGCAATGAACTTTGATACCATAGGCTTTTCCTTAATGTTAAAAGGATAATTAAAAAAGCCTGCAAATTCTTCACCATTCTCCATCATTTCCTCATCATCTGGATGGTAAAACCAGTTAATTTCAATTTGCTTTTTGTTGTTGTGATGTTTATCTAGTAATTGGAAAATATCAAAAAACGCTTTCGATGTTCTATTCCCAAAGTAAAGCATCTCAAAGTAAACTGTAAGTGAGCTATCCTGGCTTGTTAAATAATCGTCAACCCAACTCATAAGCGGAAGATAAAAACTGGTTGAGTTTTCGGGAATTGAAATACCCGATATGTATACCAAGCCCTTGCTTGCATCGGTGAGTATGAAGGGGTAATTTACTTTGGGGTTTATTATTAAATCAGTCATTTAATGTGCTTGTCTGTGTACAAAGTTTTTAATGATGAGCTGATAATAACAAATTTACCAAAAAATAGCTGATGATTGTTTAACATTTGTTAAAAGATATTACACTTAACGTAAAAACAGTGCAATATTTGTAAATTTGTAGTATGGAAATAATTGCATGGATAGGCTTCTCGCAAGGGCTTTTTGCTGCCATAATAATGATGGCCAAGAAGAGGAGAACTATTTCTGATAAAATTTTAACTGCTTGGTTATCGCTTTTGGCCATAGAGTTTTTTACCTGTGCTATTGACTACAGATTGTTTGGTTATCCGCTGCTATCCAGTTCATTCCTGCTTTTTAATCCAGCATTTTACCTATATGTTCGTTCATTGGTTCAGCCCGAATTTAAGCTTAAGCCATTGCAGCTAATTCATCTGTTACCCTTCCTGTTTTTTGAGGTTTTCGCCTACATACTCCATGAACCATATATGCTGTTTGGTTATCTTGAACTTGACCCCACTTATTGGTTTCGTTTGATTTTTGCAATTGCTTCGTTGGTTTCCTGGGTAGCGTATAACTTTACAACTGCAATGCTAATATATAAGCATCGTATTCGCCTTGTTGATGAATTTTCTAATATCGAGAGCAATAAAAAAATCAGCTGGCTTTTTTTTGTAATAATCTTCTATAATCTTTATTGTCTATTACTTTTAATTAGCGGTATTTTTAACGTTTTTATGCATATTGAGTTCCCGTTATCACCCGTTGTAAACTACACGGCATTGCTGGTTTTGGTTTATGTTTTAGGATTTTATGGTTTAAAGCAGGAAGTAATATTCAGGGAACATGTTGATTCACCAAAGAATGATGAAAAGCATAATATTCCAGCACACTCAATGCTCGCCGATGAGCAAACGGTTAAAATAAAAGACGATTTGGTTAATTATTTTGCTAAGACCAAACCTTATCTGAATCCTGATTTAAGTATGGACATGTTATCTCAGGCATTAGGATATCCAAAGCATCATATTACAGATGTATTGAACAAGGAGATTGGTAAAAACTTCTTTCAGTTTGTAAACGAGTATAGAATTGAAGCCGTTAAGAAAATGCTGTCGGCAGATAAAAATTATTTCTCAATTGAGGCTATTGGTTACGAATGTGGGTTTAACAGCAAGTCGTCATTCTTTACTATTTTTAAAAAAGCCACAGGTAAAACGCCGCTGCAATACAAAAACTCGCAGTTATAGTCTGTTTAAACTTTCTTACTACTATGTGAAAATTAACTATTTATGGGTTCAGATTTAAAAGTTGAACAAGTACTACTGGTTCAGCTTTTATTGTTTGCACCGATATCAGCCTTTCTTAGCGTATTTTTGTGGTAGAGAAGAAATAAGTATTTGGTTTCAGAATTCCATCCCCTATTAAAATTTTATTTCAATTTCTCTTTGTGGGGAAACTCACTATAAATTACAGTTTACACTAAAGTGTGACGAGGAGTATTTGACAATTTTTTTCTATACAACTATAATATAATTTTAAACACCATGAGAAACATTTATTTAACATTAATCTTTTTTATTCTCACCAGTCCTTTTCTTTTCGGACAATCGCTATTCGATAACTTAACCAGTGAAGCCCCCTCCGACGATGCAAAAAAAACATCGTTTGAACTGAGTGGCTTTGCGCGAGGGGTAGTTCAGGGAGGAGCCAAGGATTTTGATTACTCCAACGCCTTTGGTGAATTTGCGCTAAAAGGACGTTTTGAGAAGCAGAAGGCATTTCTGTATGCCGATATGCGTGTGCGTGAGGGTATTTTTTATAATAATAGGGAACTACAACTTCAGCTAAAAGAAGCGTATGCTGGTTATAGAGGTGATAAAATCGACCTGTTTTTAGGTAATCAAATAGTGACTTGGGGACGCACCGATGGGTTTAATCCTACCAATAACATTACCCCCAACGATTATTTTCTTCTTACCTATGAGCCTGACGACCAAAAGTTGTCAAACTTTATGCTTCGCACAAAAATTAAGCCAAGCAATACAGTTGATATTGAGTTGATTGCAATCCCTTTTTATAAGCCTTCAGTTTATCGTTACGAACTTTTCGATATGGGGCAATTCGGGTTTTTTGATTTGAGTAACGCCATCTATTTTGATGAGGTTGATAGTCCGAAATTAAGGTTTGACAAAGGTTCGTTGGCTGCAAGGCTTAATCTCGAGACATCGTCGGTTAGTCTTGCTGCATCATATTTTATTGGTCATAATCCGTTTTACGGATTTACTCTCGACAACTTCACATTAAGTCCATTAGCGGTTAATTTTATGCCCAAACCATACTTTATGCAAACCATTGGAGCCGACTTTGCCCTGCCTGTAAAATCGTGGATTATTCGTGGTGAAATGGCATTAAATCTTACTAAAGACTATGAGGTTGCAATGAATATTCCCAACCCCGATTTATCATACGTTGTGGGTATTGAAAGAAGTTTTTGGGACATAATGGCCATTTTTCAGTATGTTGGAAAGTATACCTTTAACTTTAAAGAACTTAAAAGCCCAATGCTTACTGGCTTTACGCTCGATGCCATACAGCAATATGCAACTGATATGGCATTATTTGAATCCACAAAATATAATCGTAAAATATTTAATCAGCAAGAGGAGACAAACCATATGCTGTTTCTGTCGCTTAATAGGTCGTTTTTTTATGAGCAATTGAATGTTGAACTCTCTGGTGCATATAATATTACAACAGAAGAGCACTTGGTAAGGAGCAGGGTTAAGTGGAACCTAACCGATGCCGTTTCGGCAAATATAGGGTGCAATTTTATGCTTGGTCCCGACGAATCCATTTTTCATTTGGCCGGAAACGTAATGAACGGAGTTTTTCTTGGTCTTGAAGTAGGCTTCTAACCCGCCAATCGCCAATAACTAACAGTCAATTACAAATAACATAACACGATGAACACCAATAAATTCATAGCCCGTTACCGTAAATGGATAATAATATTACCGGTAATAGTTACCCTACTTATGCTTTTACCCCTATCCAAAGCAAAGATAAATCCCGATTTAATGGATTATCTACCCGACGGGATTGAGGCAAATATAAACAACGAAAAGCTTGAGGAGATTTTTGGAAAGTATGAGCCTATCCTCATAATCTTTAAATCGGATGATGTTCTATCTTCAGAGACCCTCGATAGAATTTATCAAATAAACAATGAGCTAAAGTATTCCGATCTGGTTGATGATGTGATGTCTCTTTTTGAAACCAAGTACATTAGAGGAGATGAGGGCTCTATGCTGGTTGACCCAGCGATTAGGTATATTCCCGAAACTGATGATGAGCGATTATTGCTTCGGCAGGAACTTAAGGGCAACCCGTTAGCTTATGAACTATTGGTTTCCGATGATTTTAAGTACACCTCAATAATCCTCAATGCCAATGAGGGAATATCCGACGAAGAAATTTTTGCCTTCATTGAAAGTACGCTTAGTGAGTACCCTGGAAATGAGTCGGTTTACCTTAATGGGTTACCCTACCTACGGCATGAGGTTCAGGTAAAGGCCACACGTGATATAGCAATCCTTATGCCTCTTGGGCTTATTATAATGTTAATCTTCTTATACTTCTCGTTCAAAGAGCGTAGGGGAGTTTTACTGCCATTTATGGTGGTAATTATGTCAATTGTACTGGCCATGGGGCTTATGCCCATATTGGGATACGACTTAAGTCTGGTTGCCGTGCTTATACCCATTATGATGATTGCCATTGCCAATAACTATGGTGTTCATATTGTAGCGCGGTATCAGGAACTTAATGCAAAAAATCCCGATTGGACTATGGTGCAGATAGTTACCGAGGCATTAAAACAACTATCTAAACCTATTTTGCTTACTGGAATAACAACTATTATTGGGGTTATGGGCTTAATTGTTCATATTATGCTGCCCGCCAAGCAAATGGGTATCGTAACTTCAGTGGCCATTGGGTTTGCATTAGCGCTAAGTCTGCTTTTTATTCCAGCCATAATGATAAAAATGAAAAAAGGAAAACCGCTTAAGGTTTACACTACCGGCAAAAAGTCAATTATTGATAACCTGCTTAAATGGTCGGCCAAGGTTGCAATTAAGATGCCCCGAAGGGTAATATATGTATTTGTGAGTTTTATGATTGTTGTTGGGTTAGGCCTCAGCCGATTAGAGGTTAGTGTTAACCTAGAGAAGATGATGCCCAAAAAGCACTCACTCCGGATGTCAACCGATATTGCTAATGCCAAATTTGGTGGTACTAAAAATATTAACGTGCTTTTTGAGGGCGAAATAATGGACCCAGAGGTTATGCAAGCCATGGATAGGTTTGAAACTCAACTCGTGGAGGTTGATGGTGTTGGTAGCGTAACTTCGCTGGCAAAAGTTATTCGAATTATTAGCCGTTCACTCAACGATTCAGATAGCGAGTTTTACGATAAAATTCCAGACTCGCGCCAGGCCATTGCACAGTATATTGAGTTTTATAGTATGAGTGGCGACCCCGAAGACTTTGAGAAACTGGTAGATTTTGATTACACCAAGGCTGTGCTAAGCGTGCAATTTGCAGCAACCAACATTGATGCTTTGAATAGGATTGAGGCTAGTATTCGTGATTTGGTTGACGAAACGCCCTCTGCCACACTGGTGGCTGGGCAATGTCTGGTAGAGAAGGAGATGGCCAATGCCATTGTTAAAGGGCAAATTTACTCACTTATATTTGCACTTGTGGCAATTGCAATCCTTCTTTGGATTATTTTCCGCGCTTTTTCGGCTGGGCTTATGGGTAGCATTCCGCTAATGGTTACGCTAATCTGTAATTTTGGGCTCATGGGATGGTTCGGCCTTCAGCTTGATATTGGCAACTCACTGCTCTCATCAATAGCCATTGGTATTGGGGTTGATTATACAATTCACCTTTTTTGGCGATTAAAGTACGAGTTGAGTTTGGGACGCAATTATGCCGAGGCCGTTCAGAATACGCTTGTAACAACAGGTAGAGGAATAGCTATAAACGCTTTTTCGGTTATCATTGGTTTTGCCGTGCTGTTTTTCTCGGGGATGATGATTTTAAAGACTTTTGCCTTCCTTATCATCTTCTCACTTTTTTTATGCTTGCTGTGTGCATTAATTCTTGTACCCGCAATTACAATACTTACCGAGCCCAAGTTTTTACAGAAAAATGGAAAGAGCCTTAGCTTTATTAACGGGTAAGTACATTATTTTAACAGAATACTAATATCATTATAAACAAAACATTATGAGGACAATACTAATTACATTAATCGCATTTTTAGCCTTTGCGTTTCAGGGAGTAGCTCAGGATGCACGAGAAATTACCGAAAAATCAACAAAGGTAATTGAGTTTGAGGCTATGGAGATGGCTACAAACCTTTATATTCACGATAACCGGGGTAATACTCGCGAAAGACAGGTTGCGGTTGCTACCCGAAAATTTGGCGATGTTACCAAAACGATGATGCGTTTTCTTTCTCCCGCCGATGTTCAGGGAACATCAATTTTGATTCACGATTACGAGAATAAGGGTGATGATATGTGGGTTTATTTACCCTCAATGCGTCGTACCCGACGAATTGTAACCACTGAAAAAGGGAAAAGTTTTATGGGTTCCGAGTTTTCTAATGCTGATATGAGTCGACCCAATATCGACGATTTTACGTACAGTTTACTGGGCGAAGAAACTGTTAATGGTAAGGATTGCTGGAAGGTTGAGTCGTTGGCAAAGTCGCGTGAGGTGGAAAGTGAGTATGGTTTTAAGAGAAGGGTGTCCTACATTGAAAAGGATACTTATCTTATTCAAAAAAGCGAGTTGTACGATAGGATGGATAAACTCAACAAGATAATGACACTTGGCGATTACCGTAAGCAAAGCAATGGCCGATATTTTTCATATCAAATGGAAATGAAAAATGTGCAGAACAATAGGCGCTCCGAGATGAAGGTAAATAACTTTCAGTTAGGCTCAAAGTTAGGCGAGGATAAGTTCTCTGTATCAAGTTTAGAAAATTAGTAGGGCAACACGTATTCAGTACCTGATTTAGTTTTGATAAGCATAATTATGGCTTGGTAGCTACTTAACCAGGCCATTTTTTTAATTAGCGTTATATTGTATGCTCATTTTTCTTCATCTCCTAAAATTCTGCTAAATTTGTAAATTCGATTATAAATTAAATATACTAAATCATATAAACCCATGAGTGCAATAGATAAAATTCTCTCTAAATTTTTTGGGGATAAAGGAAAACGAGATTTGAAAGAGTTAGTGCCTTACGCTGAAAAAATTGAAGCAGCTTATCCTCGTTTCGTATCGTTATCCCATGATGAGCTTAGAGCCGAATCCGATAAGCTAAAGCAGGCGGTAAGGGGAACCATTGCCACAGAAATGGCTAAGGTTGACGAGATGAAGGTTAAGATGGAGTCCGACGAGCTCGACTTTGATGAGAAAGAGGTTTTATCGAACGAAATTGATAAGCTTCGGAAGCAAATTGACGTGAAGGTGGAAGAGGTGCTAGAGGAGATATTACCCGATGCCTTTTCTGTTATTAAGGAAACCGCCCGAAGATTTAAGGAGAACGAAACAATTGTGGTTACCGCTAATGACTTTGATAAAGACTTAAGTATTAAAAAGGATTTTGTAACCATCGAAGGCGATAAAGCTATCTACAAAAACCGCTGGGTTGCAGGGGGTACTGAGATTGTGTGGGACATGGTTCACTACGATGTGCAGCTAATTGGAGGTGTTGTTCTGCATCAGGGTAAAATTGCTGAGATGGCCACGGGCGAGGGAAAAACCCTTGTTGCAACACTACCTGTATACCTTAATGCAATTGCTGGTCTGGGCGTTCACATAGTTACTGTAAACGATTACCTTGCCCGTCGTGACTCCGAGTGGATGGGACCATTGTACGAGTTTCATTGAGAAAGGGTTCAAGGGGGGCCTCTCAGTAGATTGTATTGATAAGCATCAGCCCAACAGTGAGGCAAGGCGAAACGCCTATTTAGCAGATATTACTTTTGGAACAAATAATGAGTTTGGCTTCGACTATCTACGTGATAACATGGCCATTGAACCTGCCGATTTAGTGCAGCGAAAGCATCATTATGCCATTGTCGATGAGGTTGACTCAGTACTTATTGACGATGCTCGTACTCCCCTTATTATTTCTGGGCCAGTGCCCAAAGGTGACGAACAGATGTTCCAGGAGTACAAACCCAAGGTTGAAAAACTAGTAAGTGCACAGCGTAATCTGATTACCCAGCTGTTGGCTGAAGCTAAAAAGTTAATTGCTGAAGGCAAAAATGAGGAGGGTGGAAAGATTCTATTAAGAGCCTTTAAAGGATTTCCAAAGTATAAGCCTACAATTAAATACCTAAGTGAGCAAGGAATCAAGGCACTTCTCCTCAAAACTGAGAACTTTTACATGCAGGAGAACAACAAGAATATGCACATTGTTACCGATGACCTGTTTTTTATTGTTGATGAAAAGCAAAACTCAGTAGAGCTTACCGAAAAGGGTATAGACCTTATCACCAGTGCATCGGAGGATTCGAAGTTTTTTATCCTGCCCGATATTGGGAGTGAGATTGCCGATATAGAGAAGCAGAATTTAGCCCCTGAAAAGTTGATAGAGGTAAAAGAGGAGCTAATACGCGATTTTTCAATAAAGTCTGAAAGAATACACACTGTTCACCAGCTGCTTAAGGCGTACACAATGTTTGAGATTGACATTGAATACGTTGTTATGGATAATAAGGTGAAAATTGTTGACGAGCAAACTGGTCGAATTCTTGATGGCCGCCGCTATTCCGATGGATTGCATCAGGCCATTGAGGCAAAGGAGAACGTTAAGGTTGAAGCCGCAACTCAAACTTTTGCTACGGTTACACTTCAGAACTACTTCCGTATGTATCACAAGTTAGCGGGTATGACGGGTACAGCAGAAACTGAAGCAGGTGAATTATGGTCAATATACGAACTCGATGTGGTTGTTATTCCTACTAACCGACCCATTATCCGCAAGGATATGGAGGATTTGGTTTATAAAACCAAGCGTGAAAAATATGTGGCAGTTATTGATGCGATAGAAGTACTAACCAAGGCAAAAAGACCAGTTTTAGTGGGTACAACATCGGTTGAGATTTCGGAGGTGCTTAGCCGAATGCTCAAGATGAAAGGAATTAAGCACAACGTGCTTAACGCTAAACTTCACCAACGTGAGGCCGATATTGTGGCCGAGGCAGGTAGGGTTTCGGCAGTAACCATTGCAACAAACATGGCGGGTAGGGGTACCGATATTAAACTCTCTACCGAGGTTAAGGAAGCTGGAGGTCTAGCCATTATAGGTACTGAGCGTCACGAATCGCGCCGTGTCGACCGCCAGTTACGCGGTCGTTCTGGTCGTCAGGGCGATTCAGGTTCATCTCAGTTCTTTGTATCCCTTGAGGACGATTTGATGCGCCTATTTGGCTCCGATAGAATTGCTAAGGTAATGGACAGGCTTGGGCTTAAAGAGGGAGAGGTTATTCAGCACTCCATGATATCAAAATCTATTGAGCGAGCCCAGAAAAAAGTTGAGGAGAATAACTTCGGAATCCGTAAAAGGCTTCTTGAGTACGATGATGTAATGAACTCGCAGCGCGAGGTTATCTATACGCGCCGTCGGAATGCCCTTTATGGTGAGCGAATTGATGTTGATGTGGCAAACATGCTTTATGATGTTAGTACGGCCATAATTAACGATACCCATGGTAACGTGGAGTTTAGCGATTTTAAGTTGGAACTTATCCGCAGTCTTTCAATTGAAGCCCCTTTCTCCGAGAAAGAATTCATGCAACTTTCGCCACTTGAACTTACTGAGAAAACCTATCGTGCAGCTCTTGCAAATTTCGAGAACAAAACCAATATCATAGCCAAGCAGGCATTCCCTGTAATTAAAGAGGTTTATGAAAAACAATCGGCTGTTTACGAGAATATTGTGGTTCCAATTTCCGACGGCCAGAGAGTATTCCAAATTGTTACCAACCTAAAAAAGGCATTCGAGTCGGGTGCAAAAGAGCTTAACCGTGCATTTGCTAAAACAATTATTCTTTACATCATCGATGATTATTGGAAGGAGCATCTGCGCGAAATGGATGAGCTTAAGCAAAGCGTGCAAAATGCTGCATACGAGCAGAAGGACCCGTTGCTTATCTATAAGTTTGAGGCCTATGAACTTTTCAAAAGTATGATTGATACGGTTAACCGCGATGTTATCTCAATACTCATGAAAGCACATATTCCACTCCGTGACCCTAGCCAAGTTCAGGAAGCAAGGCAACGTAAGGGGCTTGATATGAGTAAGTATGAAACTTCGCGTACAGATGCACTAGAGGCATCGGCTAATACGCAAGAACGAAACCGAGAACCTGTTAGGGTTGAAAAAAAGGTTGGTCGTAATGACCCTTGCCCATGTGGAAGCGGTAAGAAATTTAAAAATTGTCACGGGAGAGATGGAGGAGCATAGTGAATGATAGTTATAAAGTTAGAGGGGTTGCAGAATATATGCAACCCTTTTTTTATTGCCATTATTTCCTTAAATTTAAATTGGCACAGGACAAGCACACAGAATTTGAAACTTATAAGAAACATGGACTTCTAAATGCAATGATTATGGAAATCAGAATAATATTCACTTTTTGCATGCTCGTTTTTGTTTCCTGCGATAAGGAAAATAATAAACCCGCTGATGAGTTTACACTTAAATCCACTGAATATACTGGGTTTTTATTTGAAGGGTTGAAGATTATCACTTTTCCTAATCCAAATAATTTAAAAGCAGACTTTGTTATGTCGCCTCAAACAACTGAAAACGACGATGTTGTTTCACCCTTCTTTGCTCACCCAGATTTGGAAAGTAGATTTTATCTATCAGGTGAATTTGAAAGTTTTGATAGTGCTTTATCTAGTTTTGAATCCTATATAATGCCTGCTGATATTAAATATCAGCAATTTGCTTTAGATATAAAACCTTACCAGGTTTGGTTAATTAGAACTAATACTGAGAAAAACGGTATCATTTTAATAAAAAGCGCCGAGTGTTACATTTATAATGATATACCATATGCTGAGACCACTTTTAAAGCGAAAGTTTTAAGGTAATATTATCGTAAGGAATAGTTGCTAAGAGGCTGTGCATGATAAGCTGCTATTTAATCGTTTATCAACCTAAAGCATAAATACATTATAAGATTAAAATTATGTAACTTGCTTTGAAGTTATGAGCAAACTTAAAAACTAACAAATAAATTATGAGCAATAAAATGAAAGCCTTTGTTAGAACAAGTGCAAAAACTCAAGAAGTAGAGTTACAGGAGGTTCAGATTCCCAAAATGCAATCTGATGAAGTACTAATAAAAGTTAAAGCATTTGGGGTAGGAATTCATGATAGATATTTTATTCCTTCGGATGTTCATTTTCCATACGTAATTGGTTCAGAAGGAGCAGGAACAATCAAGGAGCAAGGAAGTGGAGTAAAGGATTTTAATATTGGGGATAAAGTAATCTTTACTACAGTTTTACAAAAGGAGGGAGGTAGTTGGGCAGAATATGCAGTAGCAAAGCAATCCGCATTAATAAAATTACCAGACAACCTAACTGCAGAAGAAGGGGCATCTATTCCAGTAGCTGGAAAAACTGCACTAGAATGTATGCGTGAAATAAACTTAAATAATGGGGATAGTCTTTTTATTGCAGGAGCATCTGGGGCCATCGGAACTTTACTAATACAGTTAGCCAAGGCAAAAGGTATTCGTATTTCTGCTTCAGCATCCCTCAAAAACCAAGATTATATGAAATCGCTGGGAGCAGAACAAACAGTGGATTACAATGACCCCGATTGGATAATGAAAGTTAAAGAGTGGTCAAATGGTGGAGTAGATAAAGCGTTGGCAATTCAGCCTGGAACAGGAATAGAAAGTATTCAAGTAGTAAAAGATAACGGCGAATTAGTTACTGTCTCAGGAGACAATACTTCTGTCTCGCCTCAAAGAAATATTGAAGTTCGTCAAATGGGGCATCAGTTATTTACTAATCGGGAAATGATAGAACTTGTAAATGAGATATCAAACGAAAAAGTAAAAGTAGTTATTGAAAAAGAATACTCATTTAAAGACGCTTTAAACGCACTCAAAAAGACCGAGACAAGACGAGCAAGAGGGAAATTAGTAGTTAAAGTTGATTAATCAATAATGAACATAGCAGAAATGTACCATAACGTTCTATAAGCGTTATACGGGATGTATTAGCCCCATAAATCATCGGACTAAGTTATAGATAAAAATCTGTAATTT
>CALGIR010000298.1 GCA_937915475.1 uncultured Bacteroidales bacterium | reverse complement strand
AATGGTTCGCTCATTGCAATGGAGGGCGGTACTGCCTATGCTTATGCAATGCATAAACTGCAGGATAGAGGACGGTTTTTTATCGACTCGCACGAAGAGGTATATGCCGGTGAGGTAGTGGGAGAGAGCGCAAGAGGTGGCGATATGGTGGTTAACGTAACCAGATCAAAAAAGCATACCAATATGCGTGCATCTGGTACAGATGATAAAGCCATTCTTGCTCCACCAATAAAATTTAGTCTAGAGGAGGCTCTTGAGTATATTCAAAACGATGAATATGTTGAGGTTACGCCTAAAGCGATGCGGATTCGGAAAATATTTTTAAACGAGCATGATAGGAAAAGGCAACAGAAGACATAATATTTTGTTCTCTTTAGAAATAGCACTTTTGAGCATTTTGTATTTTAATAATTATAGTTAACTTTGTTGGATGTTTTTTTGGGAACTGTGAATAAGATTTTAAATAAATATATTGTTGATATTAAGGAACTTAGACAGGGTGAACACATCTTTAATTTTGATGTGGATGACTCTTTTTTTGCTGAGTTCAAGGAGAGTGAAATAAGTAGGGCCAAAGTAGTTGTTGACCTAAACCTACAGAAGCATAGCAATATGCTCGAGTTATATTTTAACATTGAAGGTGTGGTTGAGGTTGTTTGCGATAGATGCTTAGACCGATTTTTTATTCCAATCTCCTACAATGGTGATGTATTTATAAAGATTTTGGATAGCATCTCCGATGAAGAGAAAGATGACGATGTGTGGTATATCAGTAGCAATGAGAGCGAACTTGATTTGGCACACTATATTTATGAGAGTATTTGCTTAAGTTTGCCAATTCAACGGTTTCACGGAATATTGGGCACCTTAGAGGAGGATTGCGACAAAGAAATGATGAAAAGGCTCAATGAGTTATCCGTTAAAGATAGTGATAGCGAAGTTATTGAACTTGACCCACGATGGGAAAAGCTGAAGGATCTTTTACAAAATTAATAATAGATTTTTTTAGGTATAACATTTAATTAATACAGAAATGGCACATCCAAAGAGTAAGGTTTCAAAACAAAGAAAAAACAAGCGCAGGACACACTATAAGGCTGAGTTACCTACTTTAGCTACCTGCTCAAACTGCAGTACAACAGTACAATACCATAGGGTTTGTCCCGAGTGTGGATTCTATAGGGGAAGACTAGCGGTAGAGAAAACGGTTATTTCATAGTCGAAATTTTTTTAACACCTTTCCTTTTCACCCAAAATCCAAAAGAATGAGAATTGGAGTTGATGCAATGGGTGGTGATTTTGCTCCAGAAGCAGTTGTAAAAGGAGCATTACTTGCCAAAAAAGAGTTTTTAGCTGCCGAACAAATTGTTCTGTTCGGCATTAAAGATCAGATTGTTGAGCAGCTTGCTAAGCAAAATGCCAATGTAAATGATTTTGAGATAGTCCATTGTACCGAGGTGATAGGAATGGGTGATCATCCTGCAAAAGCGTTTTCTAAAAAACAAGATTCGAGTATAACTGTTGGGTTTAAATGGCTGGCTCAGAATAAAATTGATGGCTTTGCCAGTGCAGGTAACACAGGTGCAATGCTTGTGGGAACCATGCATATGGTCAAATCTATCTCAGGAATTATTCGCCCTGCCATAGCTGGTTATATTCCCGTATTGAATGATGATAAGTTTAACCTTTTGTTAGATGTAGGCATAAATCCAGACTGTCGTCCTGATGTACTTTATCAGTATGGTATTTTGGGCTCCCTTTATGCAAAATTTGTCTTTAACATCGAAAATCCTCGGGTTGGACTTCTTAATATTGGCGAGGAGGAAGAAAAGGGAAATCTTGTTACTAAGAGTACCTTCGAGTTGATGAAGGATAACACCGACTTTAACTTTGCGGGGAATGTTGAGGGAAACATGCTGTTCAGTAACGATAAAGCAGATGTTATTGTTTGCGATGGATTTGTTGGTAACGTTATACTTAAAGAGGCTGAAGCGTTTTATCATATCCTTAAAAAACGAAAAATTACTGACCCATTTTTTGAGAGGTTTAACTTTGAGAATTATGGAGGTACCCCTATAATTGGAGTAAATGCTCCAGTTATTATTGGGCATGGCGTTTCAAATGACAAGGCCATAATGAATATGATTTTGCAAACCGGAACAGTAATTAGTACTAATCTGTGTAATAGAATTAAAGAAGCATTTAGCTAATGGAAAAAATTACAGCAGCAATTACGGGAGTTGCAGGTTTTGTACCTGATTATGTGCTCACAAACCAGGAACTCAGCAAAATGGTCGATACCACCGATGAGTGGATAATGACCAGAATTGGAATTAAAGAAAGACGAATTCTGAAAGGCGAAGGCAAGGGAACAAGTGATATGGCAATGCATGCCGTAAATGAGCTCCTTAAAAAAACCAATACGCACCCCGATGAGGTGGATATGCTTATTTGTGGTGTGGTTACTCCAGATATGCAATTCCCTGCAACAGCTAATATTATTAGCGATAAATGTGGAATAACCAAAGCATTTGGTTACGATTTGAACGCTGGATGCTCCAGTTTTCTCTACGCATTAGTTACAGCATCTAAATTTATCGAATCGGGTACCCATAAAAAGATTGTTGTGGTTGGGGCAGACAAGATGTCGTCAATTACCGATTACACTGATCGTGCCACATGCCCAATATTTGGCGATGGTTCGGGTGCTGTAATGCTTGAACCCAATTATGATGGTTTTGGTGTTATCGATTCTCTAATGCAGGTTGATGGCTCTGGAAGAAAACACCTTCATCAGGTGGCAGGGGGTTCAATGTATCCTCCAACATTGGAAACAATCGAAAAGCGCCAGCATTTTATATACCAAGAGGGGCAACCCGTGTTTAAGGCAGCTGTATCTAAAATGGCCGATACTGCCGTTAATGTGATGAAGAGGAATAATATTTCTCCTGAAGAGCTCACCTGGCTTGTGCCACATCAGGCTAACATGCGCATTATTGAAGCCACGGCCAAGAGAATGGGCATTAAAAAGGAGCAGGTAATGATAAACATTGAGCGCTATGGTAATACTACCAGCGCAACAATCCCAATTTGCCTATGGGAGTGGGAACCATTGTTACGTAAGGGAGATAATGTAATTATTGCCACCTTTGGGGCTGGGTTTACATGGGGCGCAAGCTATATTAAATGGGCATACGATGGCGATAAGGTAAATCAATAAGACCAATTATTTTCATTGTTAGATATAAGTAAAAGCTCGGATAACACCGGGCTTTTATCTTTATGTGGAACTAGTAAAATGAGCTGGTGATTAGAAACAGTTTGGTCATCTCATAAATTAAGGTTAAATTGATATGAGCAAGAAATCAAATCACAACCAAAGAGCAGCATTTTAACCCGCGTTATTCATCAAATTTGTTAAAGATGAATGCAAATGCGGGGGTTAATTTCTTTGGTAATAAGGTTATTGACGAGGGTTTATTACCTGTTCTCGGTGTCTTTAAAACCAGAGACATTTCTTTTATAGAGTTCGCCATAATCTTCTGCTTGCCAGTCACTTTAGCTCTATCCCCTGTGCGAGTTCGATAGAATTAAATCGTACCTTGCATTAGAATCTAGAATTCGGATTTTTTGACTTAGTCACATTTACCAGCTAGAATTCAATGTCGTTTAGTTAAGACTGTTGGCTTCGGCTACCCTTCAACTTCGTTCAGGGCAGGCAACTCAGCCTGACCGTTACCCTGATCGAAGTCGAAGGGGACTGCTATAATTGAATAGAAGGCTACATCTTGTTAACTAAACGACATTAAGCTATAATTACATAAAATATTATTTGGAATAATTTACTTTAAAGAGAGATTAAATATGATTATTGGACTAGATATGGGTGGTACCCACATAGATGCAGTTATTATGCAAGATGGTAAAATTATCAATGTTGTAAAAAACCCTACCAATTATGATGATTTATTCCTTTCAATATGGACGACACTAAAGGAGTTGTTGGAAGGAATTGATAAATCGGCCATTAAAAAAATAAACTTAAGTACAACAATTTCAACAAATGCGATTGTTGAAAATACAACCGCAAATGTTGGGATGATTATTCAAAGTGGTCCAGGTCTCCCTAATGGGCACTTAGCAGTAGGTCATAAAAACGTCTTTATTAATGGATATACCGATCATCGCGGTCAAATCGTTGGAAGCATCGATACAAAGGAAATTAATGATGCCATCGCATTATTCAACGATGAGAGGATTGATGACGTTGCAATTGTTACGAAGTTTTCAACAAGAAACCCTACAAGCGAATTAGAGATTACGAAATTAGTTTCGAAACATATTCATAAAATCACGTTAGGGCATAAGACGTCTGGGAAGCTTAACTTTCCACGAAGAGTAAATACATCATACTTGAATGCAGCAGTTTACGACACGTTTAGCAGCTTTTCTGATAATATAAAATTGGCTTTAGAAAAAGAGGGAATTCAAGCACCCATAGCCATCTTAAAAGCTGATGGTGGCATTATGAGTATAGATTCAGCGAAAGATATGCCTGTTGAGACAATATTATCAGGCCCTGCAGCAAGTTTGATGGGAATATATGCACTATTGGATACAACTCAAGATGCTGTTTTATTAGATATTGGTGGAACAACAACAGATATCTTCTTTTTAGCCGATGGTATTCCACTATTTGAACCAGTGGGAATTAAAATTGATAAATATAAAACACTCGTCAGGTCAATCTATAGTGTTTCAATCGGTCTTGGTGGAGATAGTAGTATTACTGTTGAGGACAATAAGCTTAAGATTGGTCCACGACGACAAGGAGAGCCTTTTGCTTTAGGTGGTCCCGTTGCCACGCCAACTGATGCGATGATTGTTTTAGGTAAGCTAGATATAGGTGACAAAACACTAGCCAAAGAAGCACTATCTCAATTAGCAACAGATTTAGAATTAAGCATTGATGAAGTTGCGGATGAAATTTTAGATACAATGGCAAGAATGATTAAAGAAAAAGTTGATGAGCTATTAACCGAAATTAATAGCAAACCAGTTTATACGGTAAAAGAATTATTACATGGCAAAAAGCTAGTTCCACAATCGGTTAACATGATTGGTGGACCAGCTAAAGTACTTGCACCACTCTTAGAAAAGGAGTTTAATATTACCTGCAACTATCCCCAGTACTATAAAGTGGCCAATGCTATTGGTGCGGCACTTGCAAAAATAACGACAGAAATAAATTTGCTAGCAGATACATCAAGGGGAACTTTATCTGTACCTGAACTTGGTGTTTATGAAAAGATTAATCGTAATTATAGCGTCAGTTCAGCAAGGGGAAGAGCGCTTGAGCTGTTGACAGAACGTGCCATATCAATGGGTGCAGAACAATCAGATTTAGTCACAGAAATAATTGAAGAAAGTGTTTTTAATATGGTGGAAGGCTTCATGACTAAAGGTCTAAACATACGAATTAAAGCCCAGGTGAAACCAGGGCTTATTCACAAATTAAAAGGAGATTATAATGCTTAAAGCTAAGAATAAGTTAGGAATCGTTTTCTTCCCAGCATTCGATTGGGCCATAAGTCCAACACATCCAGAACGACAAGAGCGATTGTTATATACGCAAGATCAGATTTTTGAAGAAGGCATTGAGGATATCGAAGGAATAAAATTTTTCAATCCAATTGTTGCTACTCCAAAGGATATTAAAAGAGTTCACTTTGCAGTGCCAACTGTTGAAAAACGTTTAACAGAATCTCACTTCATTTCAGTTGGCGGGGCTATAAAAGCCATGCAGTCAGTGATGAATAAAAGAGTTGATAAAGCTTTTGCTTTAATAAGGCCGCCAGGTCATCATGCTCATCGTGTTGTTTATGGCGATAGAGGTTTTTGTGTTGTTAACGTTGAAGCAGTGATGTTAGAGCGTATAAGACAAGAATTTGGTGATTTAAAAGTTGCTATTATTGACACGGATTGCCACCATGGGGATGGAACACAGGATATTTATTGGAATGATAAAAACACGCTCTTTATCTCTTTCCATCAGGACGGCAGAACATTATATCCTGGAACAGGTTTTATTGATGAATTGGGTGGTCCTTCTGCTTATGGTTATAACATTAACATTCCATTACCCCCACAAACAGGAGATGAGGGTTTTGAGTATGTTTTAGATAACGTTGTAATGCCAATCTTAGCTGAATACAAGCCAGATATTATTATCAATTCAGCAGGTCAGGATAATCATTATAGTGATCCATTAGCGAGTATGAATTTTTCAGCAAGAGGTTATGCGAAACTTAATGAAAGACTCAGTCCAGATGTTGCTGTACTTGAGGGAGGCTATTCCATTGAAGGTGCACTTCCGTATATTAACGTTGGGATAATTTTAGCCATGGCAGGGCTTGATTACTCACAAGTAATAGAACCTGACTTTAGCCCCGATAAGGTATCGCAGACAAGACAGGTTACCAGAGAGATAGAAAGGTTATCAGCTGAGATAATTACATTGTGGAAACATCGTGCTCAGCTTGCTGAGCAAAAATTTAAAGGGAAGAAGTACGTAGAAAACCATAGGCAAGTTTATTACGATACTGATAACATACTAGAGAATCAAATTCAGAAATTTAAAGTGTGTAGTCATTGCTCAGGCGTAAACATAATTACATCGAGTAGTGATAAGGGAGCTAAAATACTTGGAATTACTATCCCAAGAGATGCGTGTAAAGAGTGTCAAAAAGAAGGGCATGATCTATTTGAAAACACTAATAAAAACAAGTTTACTAATATCTATCTTCAGGATCGTATAAACGACGAATATCCCAGCAAATAAAAAAAGTTTTCGATGCGCCAAAGCGATGGGATTATGGAAAAGCAAACCCGCTCGCTAGTTTGTCAAATCCGCATGCGCGTGGGTTATTTAAGAAGTTTTCACCCAATTGCAGAAGTAGAAAAAGAGGGAAGTTTAAATTGTTCTAGCTAACGGTTTACCACTAATCGTGTAATGGCTTTTCCCCCGATTGTCTCAACGGAAATAAGGTAAACCCCATTGGGCAGGGCGGAGATATTTATCGGATTTGTATCGTGTGCTGGAATGTTTTCATAGCGTATAAGCCTATTCCCTAATAAATTGTAGATGGATAGGGTAGTGTTCCCGCTGAGGTTTGTTTCAACTTTCACCATGTTTTGTGCAGGATTGGGCGAAACCGTTATCCTTTGAGCTGCAAAAAGGCTTGGTGCTGTACTGTTGGTATAGTCCCATATATCTTTAGCATAATTAGGGTTGTCGATAAACGGATTACGGTTATGCTGGTAATCATCATAAATTAAATTATTTCTAACAATCTCTTTTTCGCTAACGGGATCTTGTTCATGCCACTCCAAAAGCAGGTTTAATGCCCATTCTGTAAAAGCAGGGAACTTTGTTTTGTCGAGCATTGGAGTGTTAAATCCCTCAACAACATCGTAGTATCTGGTAACCATATAGAAGTATGTTCGGGCAAAGTCACCTTTATATTCATCCGTTGGTTCAAATACCACTCCCGTGTACCCTGAGTACGAAGATGTTCCCAGTTTGCAGTTGTTTGTAGAAGTGTAGGTTACATTCTCCCCCACTTGACCAAAAGGATAGTTATCTCTTACTGAATTTACCTTTTTGTCAACTGGGTAAATATGAAAAAGGTCACTTACCATGGGACTTTTTTTGTTAAACCAGCTTTGGGGGAATGAATGCTCCCTGTTATAGAGTTCGCACTCAGTTGAACCTCCGCTACCTCCATCCTGGTCCTCACCAAAGGTAAATTCACAGCTGCTGTACATATCCAGCACCGTACCGTCCTCATTCACGTCAGTAATGGGAAAAACGGCCCATAAGGCAGCATAGTCAAGTGCTGTGTGATCCTTTATAATTAAGTGAAGCGCTTCCATAAGTTCTTCGCCGTTTTTGCCATCAGCAGCGCTATAGTATCCGCTTGGCGCTTGAGCTATTACAAATAAAATGGTTAGACTTAGTAGCAGGGTTAAAACAATCTTTTTCATTTCAGGTAAGGGTTTATTTAGTACGTATAATAAATACTGTTGTGTTCTAGCATTTTAAAGCCCCAAATTTTCGCTTTACTGTGGATAAATAACTTGGTCCATAGCCACATCGTAGCTGTCAATGGGTATTTTTTCCACAAGTTGAAATGATAAGCAAACCCCAACCTTTAGCACATTAATCTTCTTAAGTAACTTATCGTAATATCCTTTTCCACGGCCAATCCTGTTACCTTGCAAGTCGAATGCCATGCCAGGGATAATTCCAAGGTCAATGGTAGTCTCTGTGAAGATTGCGCCTTTTTGGGGCTCAAGAATCCCGAACGAAGGCCCGACAACCATAGATTCTGGCCCGTTGTAAACTCTTAGTTCTAGTTCGTCGCCCACAACCAAGGGAAGAATAATTTTTTTATGTCTATACCATTTATTAACAAAGCGATGGGTTTCTATTTCTCTTGGCAAGGACCAATACGCAAGAACTGTTTTCGCATCCTTAAAAGCAGGGGAGTTTTCAATTTGAGAAAAAACATTATCCGATTCAATCAGATAGCTCTCCTTGCTAAAGGTTGATTTTTGTACCTTAATGACCTTTCTTAGAACCTTTTTTTGTGCTTTTATCGATTCGTTAGTTTCCATAATATCTGGATTTAATGTATTTATATACAAACTAATAGTTTAAGTATAAATGTTCATTTTATAGTAAACCTAAAATAGCTAAACTTCTCATTTTAAGATTTAAATCTGAGAAAAATTGCTTCTCCCAACTCAAAACATCGGTATTACGATGATGATAAATATATTACCGTTATGGTAGAGAACACGTTTATTTTAAATTTTGTAAGCAAACTGCTAATATGCACATTTTTCATCAAAATAACTATGCCTGTGAAACTGATTGCTTCTCTTGATATAAAACTTGCCTCTCTCGATGAACGAGTTGGTATTAGGTTTTGCTTTTTTTCGTAAGAATATCAATGCAGAACTATATGTGATTAGTTAAAATTATTGCCATATAGCATGCTAATATCAAAACCAACAATAAAGTTATGGAAAAAGTTCGAGTTGTTCAAGTTATAACCTCCACGGTAGCCCATGCGAACCAGATTGTAGAGTCTCAGGAAATGTAGATCGCAGGTTAATTCGATACCCACCGACGAGTAACTCTTATTGGAAATATCAATGCCGTTTTCGGTGGAAATGTAGGCTTGGCCCCAAGCGTTATCGTAAAAAGCATTGCCAATAATCCGCTTTAGGTAAACCAAGGAACCAATGGCTAAGTCGGGATATAGAAAGGGCAGCGCATAATCGAGGGTTACAACCTTATGCTGTTTACCGTAAAATTCAGAAAACCCTCTAATGGAATTTAGCCTCGTAAGCCTAATATACTGAGCATTAAGATGCCTCTCAAAATGTACATTGAGCATTAAGCTGTGATTGGAAAATAGACCAGGCAGATAAACTCTTGTTCTTGTGCTTATTATGTTTCCCAGTGTATTTTCTTTACTCGGAACCATGTTAATGCTGCCAAAAAGTTGTGCTCCAAGTCGGGGCCTAATATCGCGATGCGCCATGCGTGTATAGCTTAAAAGGCTAAAGTAAGGTTCTATGGTATTAATGCCATTTTGATAAAGTTCGTTTTTGTAGTCCCATACCTTGGTGTTCTCGTATAAATATTGGGTTGCAATGTTTAGGGTAGTTACAACATTCCCCGATGAAAGGGTAAAGGGTAGCCTGAGAGTTATATTTCCGCTTAGTTTAGGCTTACTACTATAGAATGGAAATGGTGAGGCCAATGGGCCGCCATTAATCCGAGCGTAGGTGTTCCCATAATCAAAACCAGCAGAAATTTTTGGGAACCAGCCCATCCATTCAATATGGCTGTGTAAACCGTGAGTTTTATTGTACGAGTAGCCAATGCTTGATACCAGGGTGCTGGTTAAGTTTTGAGAGATAAGGGTAGCCCCAGGATAAATTTCTATATTACCTTTTACCAGTTCTATAGGATTGTAGTAAACGGGAGCCCAACTATGTAGGTTGAATAAACTCTTTAGTGATGACCTGTTTTGGATCGTAAGATTTCCATCTTCTTCTTTTGGATTGGAATAGCTAGAGTTTACACTCAAATCTTTAGCGTGGAAAAGGGGTTTGCTAAATTTTTCAATGGGGTAATATTCTTGTTTGTCGGTTGTATGAATGACGCAAGGCCTCGAGCCTTTACTGTTGTATAACGATGCAACAATCACATCATTAGATGACAACGATACGTTGCTTAAACCATACATTGAGCTTGTTACCCTGGCTATGCTATCGCTTTTTGGGAGATGTTTAAATAGTTGTTCTCGATAATTTTCAGTCATGGTAAAGTAAAGAGAACTATCGGCGTATGCAATGTTTGAAATATCTCTATAAATTGGACCAAGCAAATTTTGGTAAGTGTTTGTTGTAAGCGAGTGTAGCAAAACAACTACTCCTTTAGCCGAGGAACTCCTCGAAAGTATTCGGTCCTCATCAACCTTGGCAATTTCTTTAACTTCCAGACCTTCATCAACGGGTATTGCCTTCAATATATTCCCCATTAAGTCAATTAACACGATATAATTTTCACCCTTTGGAGTTACTTCAATAGCAGCTATTTGATTTGCACTTATTAGAACCGCATTAAAGTACTTGCCCTTATTGGTTATTCGTTTACCCTTTTTTGTTTTGATGTTGTAAGACCAAATTTCCGAATAATTTTTATACTCCCACCGCACCCCTGCGCGATATTGACTCCAAAGAATCAGGGTGTCGTTTACAAAAGGTTTGTGCGTTAGGTATCCTGGTTTAAAAAGAATGCTTTCTTCTAGGTTTAGTAGATTTATCAGTATAAAAGAGTGGCTGTTAGCCAGCGAGGTCTTAAGCGTTATAATTGTAGAATCTTTAGTTAGATGCGGGTATTGATACTGAATGTAGTCCGATGTGTCCTTTGGCGTTCTTACGTTTAGCGCCATAACATTACTCTCATCGTTTGGGAACTTACTCCATATGGAGTCACAGTGGGTAAGCGATTCGTTGAATAGTTTTCCTAACGATTGTTTAAGCTGACGCTTTGCGGATATCCTAAAAGGGAAGATGTAGTATGGACGCTTTGAGACCCTATCAAAGGCATTTACCCAAATATTAGAGTTATACTTTAGGTTAGTATAACCAACCATCATATAACCATAACTATAGTAATTAGGTATGTGATTTTTGTAGGAGCCAAGTAACCATTTACTATGGCTATACGCATCATCTTCGCCCAGTACGGCGAGGTACTGCCTATAGAAAGATGCTTGTCGGCCGCGACCTCCAAAGGAGTAATTGGTTTCAGCGTAAACCGCATCCCCCTCAAGAAACCAAATGGGAACCATACCAGCAGCCATACCAACCGATTGTTGGCCAAGAATAAATGAACCAAATCGAAAAATGCCTTTGTTCAGCGTATTCATCTGAACAGCATGACGGGCTTCGTGGATTGCCAGGGTGCGGAGCCAGGGTTCAGGATCGCTATCCATGGCTGGTGTAGTAACCAGCTCAATTCTTTTTGGCGCCCAGGTCACAAACCCATTGCTAAGTATACTGTTATTGTGGAGAATAACTGGAAGCTTAAAAGGGTTTTGGTTAAAGTCTGTGGTTACAGTTTGCCATGCATAATTTTGGTGAAGGGAATACTTTTTAGCAGTGGACTCTGCATTTGCTGGAAATATAATATGTAAACTGTCGTTCTTTATCTCTTTCCACTCTGTATTTATCGGTTCTTGGCCGTTTACGTAAAACTGCGAGTAGGATTGAGAAAAAATGCAGGCAAACAGAATTGCAAACCCAGCGCGCTTCATAGGTCTATTGCTTTATAATTCTTAAAACCTTTTGAAAGTCGTTGCCTTTAATTTGTAAAAAGTAAATTCCCGGCACAAGCCTATTAGCGCTTAACGAGTATTTATTTCCGTTGATTACCGAAAGGGAATTATTCATTACCACTGAACCAAGGCTATTGAAAACACTAACAGAAACATTTTGGGGAAATATGCCCTCAATCCAGAAATCAATAGTACTAGCAACTGGATTTATTACTTTAATTGAAGGCTGCTTATATACAGACAAATAATCATTTACATACAAATCGTAATCTATATTAATTTTTAGCGTAACGGGTAAATGGTCAGACATGTTGTAAAGTGCATCTATAATTCTAGGGGGCAACGAAGAGTTTGTTGGCGATATTAGTGTCCCATTTAATCTATTGCCATCCTGGCCGTAAGCCCAATAGGAATCCTTTACATATTTAGCACCCTTTGTCCCATCAAGTAACGATGTAGAGGTTAAAATAAAATCGAATCTGTCGTCCATACCTCCCCCCGAAAAACAATCACCTGATCTATGGGTTGACTGGGTATGGTAATCAGAAAAAAATGGATTATCGTGCCATTGGCCAATGGCGTCAGCGGGGTCGTGAAACCTTACACCTGTGGATGTTTGTGTTAAAAATCGCTGAAAAGCTAGTTCCTCATGGGTATAAACATTAAAATCTCCCATTAGCATAATATTGCCCTGCAGTTCCCTTTTTTTGATGTAGTTCATTATCTGTTGAGCAGAAACCGCTCTATCGCTTGCGTTGTCTGGTCTGTTCCCGGCCTTTAGGTGAGTTACAAGACATGTAAGGAATGTAGTATCACCATACATAAGGTTTTCCGACTTATGATATAGCGTATAAACATCAGTTTGCCTAGGGCTTGTTTGTATGTGCGACTGGTGCTTTAGCACAAGTTTTTCGGAGTTGTAGTAAAGCATATTTATAAGGTAACTGCCAGTAAAGGCTGCGCTTTTATAGTGGGTTACCCCATCAATATTGAGTGCATTGTTCAACAGTTTACTAACGCTATTGGGGCTTGCGTTAAGTTCGTTAACCGTAAAAATATCAGGTTTGTAATGCTCAATTATTGCATTTAGATTGATGTTTTTCTGGCTAACATTATTGTTTTCTTCTGTACAAAAAGATGTTAGCATATCATAGTACAAAAGGTTGTACTGCATTACCCTAATAGTATCACCTGCAACCAGTAACCTGGTCGACAGTAAAAGAAATAATGTAATAGTAATTATGTATTTTTTCATCTTATCTACACTTCTACACTAAAATTTAAGAAAAAAGGTTTATCTCTCATTCTGGGGGTATTTTGCATTCTATCCTCCAGATTTCTTCACATTCTTATACCCCAAGTCTTGCAAAAGGTTTAATATTCTGTCCCGGAAATCGCCCTGTATAATAATCTCTCTATCTTTAACAGAACCTCCAACACCACAGCGACTTTTAAGATGCTTACCAAGATTTTTCAATTCCTCCTCGGTTCCAATATATCCCGAAACTATTGAAACTGTTTTTCCTCCACGGTTTTTCTTTTCAAGCCTAATTCTTAAAATCTGTTTTTGTGGCTCAATCGATGTTTGCTCGTCGTCATCATCGCTACTCGGCTTGTAGTCTGGGTTTGTTGAATAGGCAAACGCCAACTTATCCTTCCAATCGTTATTCTGCATTTCTAAAGTTATTTGGTGTAAAGTTATGTAAAATCTAAAGATATTTTTTTTCTGGTAAAGATATGCTCCAATCAGTGGGTGCAGATAAGTTAAAATGAATCAAATAGTGTGGAGGTTCAGTCAAAATAGATTAAATTAGCTCCAAAATTTAAGAGTTTTCAATCAATATCTAGTTTAATGAAGAATTATAAGCAAGTCAACATTTATTTGGGTTGGTTCATTTTTTTGATTGCTGCAACAGTGTACCTATTAACGATGGAGTCGTCCGCAAGTTTTTGGGATTGTAGCGAGCGTATTACAGCAGCCTATAAGTTAGAAGTACCACACCCTCCCGGTGCTCCTTTCTTTATGCTTATGGGCCGGTTTTTTACTCTCTTTGCTGGTTCCGATTTATCAAAAGTTGCAGCAGCTATGAACACCATGTCGGTTTTGGCGTCTGCATTCACAATACTTTTTTTGTTTTGGACCATAACACATCTATCGCGAAGGCTTATCGTAAAGATGGACGATGAGCCAAGCCTTGGACAGGCTGTCGCTATTTTGGGCAGTGGTGCCATAGGGGCGTTGGCGTATGCCTTTACCGATAGCTTTTGGTTTATATCTGTTGAGGCCGAAGCCTACGCAACTTCCTTGATGTTTACCGCACTAGTGTTTTGGGCGGTACTAAAGTGGGAAAATGTTGCTGATAAACCCCATGCCAATAGGTGGCTAGTGTTAATAACCTTTATTATGGGTTTATCAATTGGGGTGCACTTACTTAATTTACTTACAATCCCCGCCATTGTTTTTGTTTACTACTTCAGAAAACACAAGGTAACCAAATGGGGGTTTGTTGGTGCGCTTGGAGCATCGATTGCTCTACTTGGCGCAGTAATGTATGTTATTATTCCAGGAATTATCTCCTCGGCCGCCAAGTTCGAATTGCTGTTTGTAAACTCTTTTAAGCTGCCATACAATTCTGGGGTAATCTTTTTTATCGTTTTTGCCTTTAGCTTATTAGCTTTTGGTTTGTGGTACACTGCAAAAAAACAGCGCGTACTTCTTCACACTCTTATATTAGGATTATCAGTTATTTCAATAGGATATTCTTCGTATACCCTTTTGGTTATTAGAGCCCAGGCCAATCCGCCTATGAACCAAAACA
>CALGIR010000297.1 GCA_937915475.1 uncultured Bacteroidales bacterium | reverse complement strand
CCATACCCTTAGTTGTTAAAGTTGATAGCGAGATAGTTCTCACTGAGGATTACACCCCTGATAACGGATGGGGTACTCTTAACCAAACTATTCCATATACCTTTACTGGAACCATCGACCTGAGCGAAACCAAAACCTATAGTATTTCCATCTACACAAACCTATCAGAGGATCTTGATAGAAATAACGATGAAGAATCTGTTAGCGTAGATACCTATGGATTGTCCGAGGTAATTATTCTCACTAGGACAGAGCAAGCTCCAGATGTTTTCGAACCCGTTACTGAGATCATTTCAACTAGTGCCGATACACTATTACTAAAGGCAAATGATGGGTTTAATTCCTATCAGTGGGAAAGGAAAGCACCAGATGAGGCTATTTGGACATCGTTGGCAAGTGCCCAAGCCTGCACTCCCTCCTCGAAGAATACAAATGAATATAGAGTAACAGTGGTGGATCCCAACGGATGTGGAACACCAGAAACTAACAACCAAGTTGTTTTGGTTAGTGCATACGATTTATCGTTAATTAGCATTAATAACCAAACCGAGGGGATGTGCTACACTGGCGAATTGGTTCCCCTATCAATTACGCTAAAGAATTCAGGTCAGGATGATTATCCAATTGGTACTGAAATAGCTGTTGCTGCAAATACTCCAATGGGAAACCAGAATGAGATAATAACACTGGATACCCCACTTGGTATTGGGGAGGAACTTGTATACGAGTTTCCCGAAAGTGTAAACTTACCAATTGGCGAAAGTTACTTAAGTTTTTCGGCAACAACCGCCAACGACCCAGTTACCAGCAATAATGAGCTTAGTATAACAACAACCGTTTACCCTGCTCCAACGGTGGCCATTGAACCTAGCATATTGTATAAGGTATTTGACCAATACGAGGCTTACGAAATTATCCCAACCTACTCCGAACCATATAGCGAGGCGGACGTTTACACATATATTTGGCATGATGGTACTGTAGATCCTACATATCTAGTATATAATCCAACCGATTATCCAATTTACGAGGTTACCGTTGAGAATAGTTTTGGATGTACAGCAAGTAGTAGCCTGTCTATTATTTCTGCTGATTTACTGGTTTCATCAATAGTTTCGCCTTTTACCGATTGTGGACTAACTGACGAAACCCCTGTAATAGTATCCATTAAAAACAATGGTAATACAATTTACACGGCTGGCACTGGTATTGATGTTGACCTGTACCTAGATGGTACCTTAGTAGTTACAGAAACGATTACGCTATCCGAAGACTTCGCAGCTAAATCAACAGAACAGTTCACGCTAAGCCAAACTCTCGACCTAAGCACTGTAAATAACGCAACAATTCAGATTGATATAAGCTCCGCAGCCGAAGAGGTTGACTACGACAATAACTCACGAAACAAGACGGTTTACGCCCTTGGCTTCCCATCTCCAAACCTTGGCGGAGATAGAGACATTCATGCTTGGGAAGAAACATTAGACCCAGGATACTACGATGCATATATATGGCATGATGCTAGTGTTGATAGGGAACTGATAGCAACGCAAAGCGGAACCTACAGCGTTACGGTAACCGATTTTTCGGGCTGCCAGGGTAGCGATGAGGTAACGCTTACCTTCTATATTGATGATATTGAGTTGGCTGAGGTGGTTAGCCCCAGTTCGGGCTGTAACCTAACCGATGCCGAAGAGGCTAAAGTGGTGATTAAAAACAGCGGTACATTCGTTTTGCCTGCTGGTAAAGAAATTGAGGTGGGTTTTACGCACAGCGCAACTAATTTTAGTGAAACCATTATTCTGCTTAATGACTTTGGTTTGGATGAAACCCTTGAGATTACCCTTTCGCAACCGCTTAACCTGCTAGAGCGAATAGCCCATGAGGTTACCTTCTTTGTTGATATGGAAAACGACATGCGCGAGGAGAATAACCAGATGGAAGTAACAATTAACTCGTATGCCAACCCAATCATATCGCTTGGTCCAGATAGGGATATTCATGCCTGGGAGGAGATACTTGCCCCTGGTAGCGATTTTGATACATACTTATGGCAAGACGCATCAATTGAAAGTACCCTTACTGCAACCGAAACAGGTAATTATCATGTAACGGTAACTGATTTTAATGGCTGCGAAGGTTATGCCGAGGTCGATTTGGTTTTCTTTATTGATGATATTGAGATTGCCGATGTTGTTGCACCTGTATCGGGATGTGATCTAACCGATGCCGAAGAGGCTAAAGTGGTGATTAAAAACAGCGGTACATTTATTTTGCCTGCTGGTAAGGAAATTGAGGTGGGCTTTATACACAGCACAACTAATTTTAGTGAAACCATTAATCTGCTTAACGATTTAGGGTTGGATGAGACCGTTGAGATTACCCTCTCGCAACCGCTTAACCTGCTTGAGCGAGAAGCCCATGAGGTTACCTTCTATGTTGATATGGAAAACGACATGCGTGAGGAGAATAACCAGCTGGAAGTAACAATTAACTCGTATGCCAACCCAATCGTATCGCTTGGCTCAGACAGGGATATCCATGCCTGGGAGGAGATACTAACCCCAGGTAGTAATTTTGACACATACCTATGGCAAGACGCATCAACCCAAAGCACCTTTACTGCAACCGAAACAGGTAATTATCATGTAACAGTAACTGATATTAATGGTTGCCAAGGTGAAGCTGAGGTTAACCTAACATTTTATATTCACGATATTATGATTGCTGGTGTAGTTGCACCTGTATCGGGATGTGAACTTAACGATGAGGAGCCCGTTACCATAGCTCTTAGGAATAACGGAACATACTCCTTTCCAGAAGGTACAATCCTAAACCTCGGTTTTTTGCACGAAGGAATTACCCACTCTGAAGGGTTTGTGCTGCAGCAAGAGTTTGATATTGATGAGGAGATGACCGTAACCCTTAACGAAACGGTTGATCTATCGGAACCCAAAACACATAGTATTGGGGCATGGGTTGTGGTTGATAACGATATGGTACCAGATAACAACAGCTTACTATATACTGTTGACTCGTATCCACCTGTTAACTTCTCGTTCAACATGGACGATGAGATTTCAATCTATCTCCCCAAAATTACCAACCTTAACTCCTTTACCCTTGATGCTGGTCCTGGTTTTATTAGCTATCTATGGCATGATGGTTCGACTGGGCAAACATTTACGGCTACTGAAACAGGTTTGTGCCATGTTACCGTAACCGATGAGAATGGCTGCACTGGGTACGATGAGGTTTATATCATCTTTGAATCCGATATAGATATTGTTGAAGTAATAACCCCCGCAAGCGAGCAGTGCCGTATTCCCAATATGCCCATTGAGATTACGCTAAAGAACGAACGTGGTCAGGCTATTGCTTCTGGAACTCAACTTACTATTAATTGTGTTGTGGAGTTTGATACCCCTATTGAGATTGTTGAAACCTTAACCTTGGCTCAAACATTTAATCCCAATGATGAGATTAACTATGTGTTTGAGCAAATACTGAACTTCCAACCTAACAACGAATATGAGTTTACCTTTAGGGTTGATTATGATGGGGTTGAGGGTAATTCATACGAGCATACCTCAAACATAAACCCAACCCCAAGCGTCGATCTTGGTCCCGATACGCTCTATAATGTCGAGTTCCCCTACACGCTTATAGCGGGAGTTGGTAACGTTACCTATCTATGGAGTAATGGCAGCACATCATCATCAATTGAGGTGTATCAAACAGGCAAATATTGGCTTACGGTAACCAATAGTTATGGTTGTAGTGCTTCCGATACCATTTACATAACCGATGCTACATGGGTGCACCAAATACCTGGGATGGGTAGTATAAAAGTTTATCCAAATCCCGTTAGCGATGTGCTAACCGTTGAGGTTGATGCCCCTAGTAATATGGAGTTTAATGTTGAGTTAGTATCTCCAGTTGGTCAGAAATTGCATCATTGTGTTATAAACACCTCTCATAAATCTACTGCAGAGATTAACGTTCAGAGCTATTTACCAGGTATTTACCTGCTAAGGGTATCGTCGCAGGGTAAGTGGACAGTTTTAAAATTGATAATTAACTAATACGTAGTTAGCGTGATAAAACAAACGGGTATGCCATACAGGCGTACCCGTTTGCTTTATATGAATGTTTCAATGGTTCCTAATCCAAAAGTCTTGTCCCTCAAGGCTTGACTCCAAGTCAACCCTTGAGTAGTAATTAGCAAAGGAAGTGTAACTCAAGGCTTGACTTTAAGTCAAACCTTGAGTAGTATTAAGCAAGTTATACTTCTGTCAAGCA
>CALGIR010000296.1 GCA_937915475.1 uncultured Bacteroidales bacterium | reverse complement strand
ACATGAGGAGGAAATTGCTAGGCATGCAAGGAGAATAATTAGGTTAAGGGACGGCTTAGTTGAGTCAGATGAGTTGAACCCAAATCCTATTGCACAGCAAGAAATTGTTTTACCAGAATAAAGTTTTCCACCCAAATTTATTAAGAGTTCAAATTAAAGGTAAGTTGCAATATCTGCATGCTTACCCTTTTTTAACACAAAAAACAGTCTTGAGATTTGTTAATAATAGGATTTGATGAAAAATCCTTATAATTATTGAACCTTTTTGTATTCTAAACATTCTATATTTTAAGCTTATTATAGTTTGTGTAATTTTTGAAAAATTAGTTAAAGTGAAAATATATACAAAAACTGGCGATAAGGGGAGTACAGCATTGATAGGTGGAGCCCGTGTGCCTAAGTATCATCCCAGGATAGAGGCTTATGGAACGGTTGATGAGCTTATGGCTTTTGTTAGTTTACTTAAGGACCAGGAGATTGGGGAGCATTGGAAGGAATTCTTAAACCTAGTTCTCGATAGGCTGATGAGCTGTGCATCAATTCTAGCAGCCGATTGTAGTGATTGTGAGGTTAAGATACCGCAGATTCCTGACTTTGATATTGAAGAATTGGAGCATCAAATTGATTTTATTGATACTCAGGTTGAGCCCCTTACTTCATTTGTGCTTCCAGGGGGCCATCAGGCCATTTCACTTTGCCATGTCGCTCGCACTATTTGCCGTAGAGCCGAAAGGCTTTCTATTCAGGTTGCAGAGCAAAATCAGATACCTGAAAATCTAATAAAATACCTGAATAGGCTCAGCGATTTTTTCTTTATGTTATCGAGAATTTTAGCGAAAGATTTAAATGTTAAACAAATTCCTTGGCAACCTAGGGTATGATATAAATTTTTTTATATATTTGCATTAATGCAGTAAAATGCAACTATCTAATAATCAAATAAATAACATATATTTAACTTATGTATTGGACACTAGAATTAGCATCGAAGTTAGAGGATGCACCTTGGCCTGCTTCAAAAGAGGAGCTTATTGACTTTGCAATTCGCTCAGGAGCACCACTTGAAGTAATTGAAAATCTTCAGGAGTTAGAGGATGAGGGTGAGAATTACGAGAGTATAGAGGATATTTGGCCCGATTACCCAACAAAGGACGATTTCTTTTTTAATGAGGATGAGTATTAGTTAACTCTTTTTTATGCAATATCAACCCTGCTCATAGTTTTTCGGCAGGGTTCTTTTTTTTATCACGAAATAGGTTTGCTTTATTTTCTATTGGTATATAAAAATCTAAATCTAGCCCTTTGGGAATTATTTCATTCTCACTTTTGGGGCGCTTATCGTTTTGCCAAGCAAAGCCTTTTAGCGTAACCTCTTTTATGTTGATATTTTGAATAGGGAAGAGGGTGGCCTTGGGTGTATCACGGAACATTATGCTTGAAACCTTATTATCACTTAGGTTAATGGTTAGGTTACTGCTTTCCGCTTTGTTTACTGCGCTAAGTTTGCCCTTATCACGAACATAGTAGGCGGTTTGTCCGTTTCCTTTTACATCAATTTTTGTTAGCCTGCCGGCATTAAAAAATCCCTCCATTTCTTTACCCCTAATCTGGTTAAAGTGAATAGAATCTTCTTGCGAGCAAATAAACGCTGAACCGTTAAAGTACATCCTACTTATGGTTTCGTTCTTAAATAGAATGTCTAACTTGTCTGACGAAAGCTGGTTTTCTTCATTCCAGATAATTGGGTTAACGTACATGGTTAGCAACGAATCGGTGCTATGGTAAATCATTGAGTCGCAAATACCTTGTATATCTCGGCGATAGAACCGGACATCACCAATACCCTTCATCAAATGGAACATGGTTGAGTCAGTTTTAACTGAGTCTCTTACGGCATTGCCTATCAGTTTGTCGGCTCTTAGATAAAGCGTATCACCCTCTTCGGAGATTGAGAGAACCAACGGATTTTTTGAAGCCTCACCAAACTCAGTGTGCTCAAAATACTCTATATAATCGGCATATAGTGTTAACCTTTGGGCAGTATCGATAATGCAGCCATTCTTTTCAATTTCGGCAAAACCTTGTGGCTTGTTGTAGTAAATTCTTTCTCCAAAAACTCTTTGCTCCCCATTATCAACAAAAGCATTTTGCTGAAGTTCAGTTGTATTGTCCCTTCGATTGTACCAACCTCTTTCGCCATAAGCATAGTTATTATCATTATAAACTCTTGTGGGACCATAAAACCATATTGTTTCGGAGCGTGTATTGTACTGTAACGAGTCTGTATTTAGCACAATATCTTTATCCTTGTAGGCTACATCCTCAGCAAATGCAAAGAGTTTTTGCCTTGAAAAGTAGATGCCTCTTTTACTAGAGAAATGTGCACTGTCGGTTGTAATAATCCCTCCTCCAAAGAAATTAGCTTTTTGTTCATTTGTATTAAAATCCAGAAAATTGGTTATTAGGGTAGCGTCCGCATCAACAAGTCTTACTATTTTTCCTCTTACTCGCCCTTGCTTTGTATCGCTGTTGTAGTGCAGCGTGTCGCCATATAGTGTACTGCTTTCCTGAAATACAACTACGTTGCCAAACGCATCAAAGCGACTTTGACTAGTATAGTCGTAAGCGCTATCGCAGTGCATAATCACATTTTCGTGCCGAATAACCACATTGCCAATAAGCCGTCTTATGTCTTGACCCTCGTGCTTAAGGTTTCGCATTCTGTCGGCTTTCTCAATAACAATCTGCTTACGTTGCTGTGCAACAAGCGAGCAGGAAGCACTACCGACAATACAGAATAGGCTAAATAGTATTCGCAGGATAGTGCTAGTATTTCTCATTGTTAGGCTTTAAGGGGACTATTTAACCCATCCTAAAAACTCGAAGCTACAGTTTTGGAAAGATGGGTCGATGCGTATAAATGTTGAGTTAATCTTTTTCTGAGTCCATTCCGTAAAAGCTTCTTGCTTTTTCTGCATCATGGCCATTTGCTGAATGGTAGCATAATCCTGTTCGATGTTAGCAATGTGCTGCGGGATGATGTTTGTAATGGTTAAAATTTTATTCACCACATTGGCATGCTCATCGCGCGATTCGAAAGGGGTGCTAATCTCACCAATTTTAAGGTTTTTAATAACATAAAAATCGGAGGGCGCAAGATGCTCTTTTTCGAAAAGTGATGTGTTAGTTCTTGGATTGATTGCAAGCCCACCGCTTAATTTAGTCTTCTCATCCTCGGAAAAGCGCTGTGCAGCTTGCTTAAATGTAAGCGAATCGGCATTGATTAGGTTAACAATGCTGTCGAGCTTATTTTGGTTTTGTAAAAGTTGGCTTTGGGTATAGGAAGGTTTCATTAGGATATGCCTAACATTTACCTGATCGTTTCTACGTTCTATCATTTGGATGAGGTGGAAACCATATTCCGACTCAACAATTTGACTTACTTGTCCATCCTTTAAGTTAAATGCAGCATCGGCAAAACTTTTTACAAGTTGATCGCGGGAACTAAAACCCAATTCGCCCCCATGGGCTACGGTTGCCCTATCTTCCGAATAGGCTACTGCTAGGGTAGAGAAACGTTCGCCCTTAAGAATCCTTTCACGTAACTCGAGTAGTCTCTCTCTTACTGCCAATTTGGCTTCGCCAGAGGCCGGCGGATAAAGTACAATCTGTCTTATTTCATACTGTTCAGGAATAGTTGGTAAACTATCTTTTGGGAAGCTGCGGAATGTTTTTTTTACTTCCGATGGGGTAACTGTAACGTTTTTAACAATGCTCTCTTGCATTTGCTGTGCAACAAGGCTTTCTTTTATTGTTTTTCGGAGGTCGCTTTTAATCTGGAAAATTGATTTGTTGAAGTACTTTTCCAACTCTGCTTCTGACCCTACCTGATTAATAAAGTAGCGCAACCTGCGATCCATTTCAGATTCAACCATAGCAGCTCCAACCTCAATACTATCGAGGGCTGCTTGGTGAATTAACAATTTGTGGATGAGTAAATCCTCAAAAACGTTACACTTAACATCCCCCTCTGTTTCAATGCCTTGCATTTTAAGCCTAAGGTGCTCTTGTTCAATGTCGGAAAGAAGGATTTTCTCTGAACCAACAACACCTAGTACCTGATCAATTATATGTTGGGCATTTGCAGGGCTAAGGCTTAAGGTAATGGTTATTGATATGATTAACGCCTTTAAAAAACGATTGAGTGCTAAGTTCATCTTTGAGGGAAATGTTAGTTTACTAATATATTGAAGTGGTTATGGTTCTTGGCATCGGTATATATTTTCGATTCAAGATTCGTTATTAAACGTTGCTTACGTTTATTGATAATTATGCTTTGAATATTTTTCTTCTCAAAACCTATAGGTGCTTGTTGTCCTAAATGCATTGTTTCTCTAAAACTGATAAGGTAGGCATGCGTTCCATCATCCATCTCTATGTTTTTGTTATATAGCAAGTACCTTTCAGGGTTACTCAACGGTTCAGGAAGTTCCCTAAGAATTCTAGAGAAAGGTATCCATTTATCATTAAAGAAGTCGTACTTAATTGCTACCTGATAGGCTAGGTTATCGAGAGTTTTAATGTCTTCTTCTTTGTTCGATTTATATAGGCTTTTAATCTTTTCATAATATGAATCGTCGAGCCTAATTTTGATGAAAAGAGCCTTAACAATACTCTCGTTTAGTATAAAGTTAGAGGCGTTTTCGTTGTAGAATAGTTCAACTTCTTCATCGCTAACAATGGTGTCGAGGCGTTGTCGGATATACTCCTGTTCGTATTTAAAGATCAGCAACGATGAGCGGTAGTCCTCAATTTGTGTGGAAACGTTTTTTTGTCCTTCGCTAAGATTTTTTTCGGCCCTATTAAGCAAAAGTTGTTTTTTTACCCAACGATCGGTGTACGCCATAAGTAGCTGTATGCTATCTTCTGGGCTTATGTTTTCTGGGAAGATATCCTCGACTTCGCTGATGTATAAGTATTTATCGTATACCCGTGCTATTGGTTCTCCATTCTCCTTTTTAGGGTTTATACACCCCGAATAAAGGAAAATGAAGAGCATAGCTATGAGCGAAAGTTTAAAAGAAGTATTATTCATGCCACTTGTTTTTGTATGGCTATCAAGTAAAGTCAAATGCAAAGATTAGCAAAAAAAAGAACCTGCAAAAGTTAATTAAGGTTAGAACCTATATCGTTATAAAGTACTTTGTTAATGGTTACAGGATGTTTTTTTCTCAGCTCGTTCAACCATTTCTTTTCAATATGCTCTTGATAATCGGCTATAACCTGTCCTTTAATTTCATTGAGAGCCTTTGGTTCATTAACAACGGTTTTTATTACTCTAATAAAAGTAAACATATTATCTTGCTTCTGGACAGGCGATATATGTTTATCCCAATTATTATAATATTTTACCTGCTGTGAACTGGGTAGAGCCACAAACGGTTCAATAGTTATTAATGTGTCAGTTCCGCTAATAAATTTACTTAGGAACTTAACATCGTCATAGCGCATTCCACGTCTTGATTTAGCTAACTTATGTGCTTTTTTAGCTGTTTTCTCATCAACTGCTTTGTAGAGTTTTGCATGTACTCTTTCTTTCCATGTATATTTTTCAATGTTATCATTGTAAAACTTTTCAATACCTTCGGTATCATTTGCCGCTTTGCTCCATACCTGTTGGTCCATAATCTCGAAAAGAAGAATGCCATCGTTATACTCCTTTAGCAGATAGTAAAAGTCTAGGTTGTTTTCAAGTAGCTGTTTTTCTTCATAGTCAATTACAATGTCCTCAACAAAATTGTTGAATGCATTTTTGGCTATTGTATATAGTGGGATCCCTCTTTGGATTCTTTTTTGCGACTCAATCCTTTTCCCTAGTTCGCCAAGGGTATAATAGTTTTTAGCAAAGGTAAAAACCTTCTTGTTCTTATATTGTGATGGCATTTGCCATGAACCTTTATAAACTGAAGAGTCCAATAATCCATAAAATGTGTGTAGTACTTCTGCATTGATTTCGAAACCATATCTATCCTTTATCTTTTCGACAAAAACCTCTTTGCCAAGTTTTCCTCTTTCGTCGCGGGCAAGCTTAGTTTTAATCTCTGGTATCATTTCGTTTAGGCTACCAATTGTTTTGCGGTCGATTAATTTGATGATATGCCAGCCAAATTGCGATTGGATTGGTTGAGAAATTTCACCAGGGCTAGTAAGTTTAAACGCTGCTGTTTCGAATTCAGGCACCATTCTACCCGAGCCAAACCAAGGAAGTTCTCCGCCATTACGTGCACTGCCTGGGTCTTGACTATATTTTTTGGCGAGTTCAGCAAAATCCTCATTCTGAAGAACTAGATTATATATTGAGTCTGTCTTTGCTTTAGCTTCTGCCCTCTGCTCTTCACTTGCATCTTTTTGGGTCATAATCATTATATGGGCTGTCTTAACTTGGCCTATTGTTGGTCGTTTATCGTTAAGCTGTATGATATGGTATCCATAGCTGGTTTTAACTGGCATAGATACATTGCCAATTTCAAGATTGTAAGCAGCTTCTTCGAAAGGATAAACCATTTGGAACGCAGTGAAATACCCTAAGTTTCCGCCATTTCTGTTAACGCTTGCGTCGTCGCTGGTTGCTCTTGCAACCGTTTCAAATGGTTCTCCATCAATAATCCTATCCCTAATTTGAAGTGTTTTGTTGTATAGCATTAAAGTATCCTCTGGTGTAGCATCTTTTGGGACTAGAATAAGAATGTGACTTGCGTTTATCTCGTACTTAAGCCGTTCGTATGCTTCATTGATTAATCTTTCCTCAGTTTCAGTGTCAACCATGTAGGGTTGTATAAGCTGCTTACGATACGAGTCTAGCTCGGTCTGAAATTCCCTGGTTTTGTCAATCCCATTCGCTTTGGCTTCGGCCACCTTAAGTTTATAGATAATGAACAGATCGAGGTACTCATCCAAACTTTTTTTATCAACATCGCTTACCATCTGGTTGTTCTTAAGGTAAAACCTTTCAAACTCATTTCTAGTTACTGTTTCATTACCAACGGTAATAAGGGTCTCGTTGGAGTTTTGAGAAAAAACGCTAAATGCGCTTATTAAGGTTACTAAACTGATAAAAAATACTCTTTTCATGATTGTGTTTTTTAAAAGAAAAAGGGTGATTTGTTTTTTTTGTTTTATCCTCTACTGTAGTTTGGTGCCTCTCTGGTAATGGCAACATCATGGGGGTGACTTTCGGTTACCCCAGCATTGGTGATTCTTACAAATTTTGCTTTTTTTAGGGTTTCAATATTGGGTGCACCGCAATAGCCCATACCTGCTCTTAATCCACCAACCATTTGGTATAGCACTTCGGCTAGGGTTCCTTTATAGGGCACTCGTGCTACAATTCCTTCGGGGACCAGTTTTTGTATATCGTCTTCAACATCCTGGAAGTAGCGATCTTTTGAACCTTGCTGCATTGCTTCAATAGATCCCATTCCACGGTACGATTTAAACTTCCTTCCATTATAAATAATTGTTTCCCCTGGCGATTCATCAACACCGGCAAACATCGATCCAGCCATAATAGAATCTGCACCAGCCGCTAGAGCTTTTACAATATCGCCAGAGTACCTTACGCCACCATCGGCAATAATGGGCACCCCTAGTTTGGCTAACGCCTCAGCCACATCGAATATTGCGTTGAGTTGAGGTACTCCAACTCCGGCAATAACACGGGTTGTACAAATAGACCCTGGCCCAATGCCCACTTTTACTGCATCGGCACCTGCTTTGGCAAGTGCAAGAGCTGCCTCGGCTGTGGCAATATTCCCAACCACAACATCTAGGTTAGGATACTCTTTTTTTACCTTTTTAAGCATTTCAATAACGCCCCCTGTATGGCCATGGGCTGTATCAATAACAATAGCATCAACTTTTACCTTAACAAGCGCCTGAATACGGTCCATGGTATCGTTGGTTACACCAACACCAGCCGCAACCCTTAATCTGCCTTTTGCATCCTTAGATGCGGATGGGTTATCCTTTGCTTTGGTAATATCTTTATAGGTTAACAGACCAGCCAACTTATAATTCTCATCAACAACAGGGAGTTTCTCAATTTTATATTCTTGAAGAATTGCTTCTGCTTCATCGAGGCTAATGGCTTTTGTTGTAGTTACAAGCCCTTCGCAAGTCATAACTTTTGTTATGGATAAGCCCATGTCGCGTTGGAATCGTAAATCACGATTTGTAACTATTCCAATTAGTGTTCTCTCCTCATCAATAACTGGAATTCCTCCAATTTTATAATCCTTCATCAATTTTAGGGCATCGCCAACTGTAGCATTGGGATTAATGGTTACCGGATCGTAAATCATGCCGCTCTCGGCTCGTTTTACAATTCTAACCTGATTGGCTTGCGCTTCGATGCTCATGTTTTTATGGATAACTCCTATGCCTCCTTCGCGCGCAATGGCAATGGCTACAGCCGATTCGGTTACTGTATCCATAGCCGCAGAAACTATTGGTGTATTTATTCTGATATTGCGAGAAAACTGGGTAGAGATATCAACTTCGCGGGGTAAAACCTCAGAGTATGCTGGTATTAGCAAAACATCATCAAATGTGAGCCCTTCGTTAACAACTTTATTCTTTTGAAATGACATGGTATTAAGTTTACTTTTCGGGCGCCAAGTTACTAAAAAAAAGTCTTCCCAATATGGTTTGTTTTCAATAATAAGGTTTACTGTAATAATGTAATTACTTTTACTTTTGTATTAAATCAAAATCACACCCATTGAATAAGTTTGAGAAGATACTATATCACTACTGGGGATTTGCTTCGTTTCGCGAGATTCAGGAGGAGGTTATTCAATCGGTGTACAACGGTAACGATACGCTTGCCCTAATGCCTACGGGTGGGGGCAAGTCCATTACCTTTCAGGTACCAGCATTAGCACAAGAAGGAATTTGTATTGTAATTACTCCGCTTATAGCGCTAATGAAAGACCAGGTTGAAAACCTTCAGGCAAAGGGGATTAGAGCAACAGCGATTCATTCGGGAATGACTAAGCATGAGATTGAGGTGATGCTCGACAACTGTGCGTATGGCGATTATAAATTTCTTTACCTCTCACCAGAAAGACTGAGTACGGAACTTTTTAAGGTTAGGCTACGCAAGATGAACGTGAGTATGGTAGCCGTTGATGAGTCACACTGTATATCGCAATGGGGATACGATTTTCGCCCGTCCTATCAACGCATTATTGACATTAGAGAGCTGCTCCCCGATGTTCCCTTTTTAGCCGTTACTGCAACTGCAACCCCCGAGGTTGTTGACGATATACAGGAGAAACTTGGCTTTAGACAGAAGCGAGTTGTGAAGATGAGCTTTGAGCGGAAAAACTTGGTGTACCTAGTGCGAAATGTGGAGGATAAACTTAAGCATCTTAAAAAAATTGTTGATGCAATTCCGGGTACGGGTGTTGTTTACGTTAGAAGTAGGCAAAAAACGAAGGAGATTGCTTTAGAACTGCAAAAACAGGGTGTTAGTGCCGATTTCTATCACGCAGGTTTATCAACAAAAGAAAGGAGCGGGAAACAAGACGATTGGCAGCAGGATAGAACACGCATAATCGTGTCGACAAATGCCTTTGGGATGGGAATTGATAAGCCCGATGTTAGGTTTGTGGTGCATATGGATTTGCCCGATTCGCCCGAAGCGTATTTTCAGGAAGCGGGCAGGGGAGGTCGCGATGGCAAATTAGCCTACGCCGTTCTGTTATATAACGATAGCGACAAGGCAAAGTCGGAGCAACGGATGGGGACTACCTTTCCTGAGCCGGATGAGATTAAGCGATGCTACAATGCGCTTTGCTCGTATCTTAACGTTGCCATTGGAGGAGGCAAGGATGAGATTTACGATTTCAATCTCATTGATTTTGCATCTACCTATAAGTTTAACTTTGTAACAGCCCATAGCTCGTTAAAACTACTCGAACTCGAGGGCTACATCCAGCTTACCGATGAGTTAGATAATCCTTCTAGAATAATGGTTATTGTAAATAAAGTTGAACTTTATAGATACCAGGTTGCCCATGCTGAACTCGATTTGTTTGTTAAGGTTATTCTTAGAACCTATGCAGGTTTGTTTAGTACATATGTTAAAATAGACGAGGCTTATTTGGCAAGGGCAGCAGGAATACCTCTTAATAGAGCAACCGAGAATTTGATAAGGCTCAGCCGCGCTAAGGTATTGAACTATATTCCTCGCAAAAAGACACCCCTTTTGATTTTTACTGAGGAACGGTTGGATGACAAGAACCTGAGGATATCGCATGAGAACTACCATTTGCGTAAGCAAAGATACTCTAAGCGCATGGAGGCAATGATTAGCTACGCATCGGGGGTGACAAAATGTAGGAGTACTACATTACTTGAGTACTTTGGAGAGCAAAATACTTCGCGCTGTGGAAAATGTGATGTTTGCACAACGAGAAATGAGCTAAATATTAGCAAGTATCAGTTTGATATGATTGTTGAACAGTTAAAGATTGATTTAGCGGATAATAATTCTTGCCTTGAGCAGGTTGTTGATAAGCTAAAATTTCCCCCTGAAAGAACCACACACGTTATTCGATGGCTCCTTGATAATCATAAAATTATTAAAACGAAAGAGGGATTTTTGAAATGGGCCAAAAAGGCGTAAACATTTTCAGGTTTATTTGCTTACTATTATGTGGAAAACCGTTTTTTTAACCTCACCTCAAAATTCTTAATATTTTGAAAGTAGCAGTTATTGGTTCAGGAGTAGGGGGGATGGCCATAGCCACTCGTTTGGCTGTTAAAGGTTACAAAGTAACGGTTTTTGAACAGTCTAGTAGAGTGGGCGGTAAGCTAAACGAGCTAAGGATGGATGGATTTAGGTTTGATACCGGACCATCGCTATTTACTCTGCCTGAATTGGTTG
>CALGIR010000295.1 GCA_937915475.1 uncultured Bacteroidales bacterium | reverse complement strand
TACCCTTGTGCTAAGCAACGGCAAAAACATTAATACTAAAACGGTTGTTTGGGCTGCAGGCGTTATGCCTAACCAAATAGAGGGTTTGCCCGAAAATATTTATTCCCGCTCTAAGCGGATAACTGTGGATAGAATAAATAGAGTGATGGGAAGCGAGAATATTTTTGCCGTTGGCGATATTGCCTACATGGAAACGCCAAAATACCCCAAGGGGCATCCCCAGGTTGCCAATGTGGCAATTAATCAGGCTAAAAATTTAGCTAAAAATCTCAAAAGAATAATCCGCAGAAAAGAACCAGTTAATTTTGAGTATACAAACCTTGGCACCATGGCCACCATTGGCCGTAACAAAGCGGTGGTTGACCTGCCTTTTATTCAGTTCAAGGGATATTTTGCATGGTTCATTTGGATGTCGCTACACCTTATGCTTATTTTGAGTGTACGCAACAAGCTAATTATCTTCATTAACTGGGCTTGGGCTTATGTAACTAAAGATACCTCACTTCGGCTGATTCTAACTCAAGCAGAGGAATCAACCTCTCAGGAAAAATGAATCCGCTATAAACTTTCAGGATGGTATTTCATCCTCCTCGGAGGTTAGAAATAATAATGCCACTGGCTTGAATAATATCACCCCTATCTTACTGCCAGATAGCACAAAGATAGGGGTGATTCACATATTACCACACTCTAAAAGAAGAGCAAAGGAATATAGAAAAACAGATAACAATATAGAACCCTATAATCCTACTTAGCAGTAAACTTCATCTTCTTAAACAAATCTTTCACATTTACAACAGCTAATCGAGATGCTGAATCGGACATGGCATACGGAATAATTAGGTTTTCATTAAATAACATTCCACCGCAAGAGTAAATGACATTTGGAACATAACCTTCCCGTTCTTCCTCGTTTGCTGATAATAACGGTTCCTCTAGTCGGGCAATAATTTTTGTGGGATCGTTAAGGTCCAACAGTATCACCCCAATAGAATACCGCCGCATATTACCCACACCGTGTGTTAGCACCAGCCAACCTTTGTCGGTTTCTATGGGTGAACCGCAATTCCCAATTTGCACGAACTCCCAGGGTTGCTCGGGTTTCTGTAAAAGGGTAGCGTTATGCCAGAAATGCAAATTATCGGAGAACATGATGTAATTATTCTCTCCATCCTGTCGCGATAGCATGGCATATTTCCCGTTCACTTTTCTAGGAAAAAGTGCCATACCTTTATCTTTAATTCCTTTCCCATTTAGAGTAGCAATATTGAAAGTTTGAAAATCGCTTGTCTCAATTAATTGAGATAAAATACTATGACCGTTATATGCAGTGTAGGTTGCATAGTAGGTTACTTCTCCATCATCGTGAGTAAATTTTACAAAGCGGGCATCCTCAATGCCCTTGCTTTCATTAGAGGAGACAGGAAAAATCACACGTTCGCAAACCTCCGTTTCATCATCAAACTTCACTTTATAGTTAGAGTCTGCCAACCAATTAATAACGTTAATGGTCCAATTATCCGCTTCAAAATCGGGGTTTAGGTAAACCTCTTGTATGCTTAGTTTTAGCTCGGCGTGAGTAAAGAAACTAGAGAGTTTATTCATTATGGTTTGGCTAGTATCATTCCATGCCCTTAGGTCTTTCAACTTGAGCTGAAACAAGTTATGGTCATAGAATGGGTCGTGAACCATGGCTGGCGTTTCAACATGTTCTGAAACGCTATCAAAATTGAATAGAAAGTTTTTGTCCACTATTCCGCTTCTAAAAACGATTGACGAAACGTGGCCTTCGCCAGTTGCCCGCAAGCTCATAATAAACCTCATACTCCCTTTCGGAAGCAGAGATTGATCGGGATGAGGAACAATGGAAGGGTTAAAAAGTGCAGCAGATTCTATGGAGTACTCCATAGTAAGAAATGCCCCAATTAATAATTTTTGAACTTTGTTAATAGTGGAACTTTGGGGAATGTACTCAGCTACTCTATCATAGTGCCTCATTAGTTGTTGCTGAATATCCCTATGACGATCGGCAAAAAGCATGAGCGTTTCCTGCAAAAGTTTTTCAGTCTCTTCTTTACTAAGGTTCAGAACTCGGAGTATTATATTGCCTATACGTGGTAATTCACTGGGAATAAGAGGCAATACAATTACACGCGAGTTATCACCAGTAATCTTATTTTTTTTTCGCTTCACAAGGGGCTTCATATTCAATGATTTCTCCATAACCATTTAATCAATTGTTTGTTGTTTTAATAATTTGCTTATAAACATCAAGATAGCCATCCGCCATCTTTTCGAGGCTAAAATTAGACAATGCCCACTCGCGGCATTGCTTTCTACTAATAGAGTCTATTCTATTTAAAGACTCTATAGCTTCATCAATTGTATTTACAAGAAACCCAGTTTTAGTATGGTCAATTAGTTCGGGCATAGATCCTCTGCTAAAAGCTATAACGGGTGTTCCGCAAAACATGGCCTCAGCCACACTCAAGCCAAAGGGTTCGTCAAAGCTAATGGGGTGCAACAATGCAGCGGCTTCGCCCAGCAATATATCCCTTTCTTTTGGACCAGAATTACCAACATACACAATGTCTGTATCGTTAATAAAAGGCTTTACTTTCTGCTCAAAATAGGCTTCATCCTGAATTAAACCTGAGATTATCAATTTCCTGTTTGCCTTTTTTGCTATCTGAATGGATTCCCAGGTCCCTTTCTCTGGATGTATCCTACCAAAAAACAGTAGATAATCTTTAGCATTAGGGTTGAAAGTAAAATCCTTACTGTCTATCCCGCTATACACCGTGGCAATATAATCAAGTTCAGAACTTCGATCGGAGTTGCTAATGGAAACATAGAAATTGTTGTTGTTGTACTTTTTGTATACCGGGATTATCTTTTGTGATGAAAACCCGTGAATAGTTGTAACAATAGGCGTTTTGATTAATCGGGAATAGGTAAGGGGAAGAAAATCGAAGTTGTTGTGAATAATATCAAACTTGGATGCCTGTTCCATGATATTGGCGATATGCAGGCATTCCCATACCTTGGGATCAAGCGAGTGATCCTCGGCATAGGCTGTTTCCGAAACATATTGCAGTTTTCCATCTGTTTGCGAATTGCCTGTGGCAAATAACGTTACATCTATTCCTCTTTTTACTAATCCCTCGGCAATGTTAGATGCTACCTGCTCCCAAGGCCCATATTTTAAGGGCGGTGTACGCCACGCTATGGGGGCTAAAATGCCAACCTTCATTTATATGCTATTTTATTTAAAATACTGTTCATACAATCACTACTCTCTTTCATCCTTTAAATTCTGAAATATAGTAACTTAAATTAATAACACTCATTCTACAGGGCACTCCTACTATTTTTGAGGCAATGATCCACAAGTTCCTCCAGATTTGCGGTTCCCACACACATAACCGTATCGGCCGCACCCCAATAAATTTTAACACTTCCGTCGGGTTCAGGAATTGCACCACACGAAAAAACTACGTTGGGCACGTAACCCGTAATTTCATAGGTTTTCTCAGGCTGAAGGATCCACTCATCGCCCACCGCAATTATTTTAGCCGGATTGTGTAAATCGTGTAAAGCAACGCCAAGACGGTATACACTGCCCGCCATGGTTGGGAATACACCATGATAAATGTTGAGCCATCCTCGCGAAGTTTTAATGGGCGTTGCACCAGGACCAATTTTCATTTCGTCCCAATGATATTGCATGGGCTTCATTATCAACTCGGAATCGCCCCAATACCTTAAATCTGGTGAAAAAGAAATCCAAATAGCCCAGGGCGAAATATCAGAATGAGGACGATCTAACCGAGCATACAATCCATTAAATTTTTCAGGAAAAATCACCACGTTCCTATAATCGGCTTCGGTGATTAGCGAAAAACGCTCTACGGAATGAAAATCCTTGGTTTTTGCCAAGCCAATTCTCACACCATGCTGCGAATAGGCACTGTAGGTAATTAGGTATTCTCCATCGATAAACACTATACGAGGATCCTCTACCCCATAAGCTTCGTATGCTTTAAAAATACCCTCGGTAGCGGGTACTAAAAACGGTTCTGAATCTACCTTAAAATTAAAGCCATCGCTACTCACCGCTTTTCCGATAATGCTTCGTCCGTTTAGGTTGTGAGACCTAAAGAGCATTATGTACTCGTTATTGTGCTTTACCATTCCCGCATTGTGCACTGTTGCTACTGGATACGGAACATTATCCTTTGTGAGAATAGGATTATTGGGATATCTTTTGACTAATGTATTTTTCAAATTAAGCTGCTTTTATTCTTTAAAGTAATAATCCTCATGCGCTTTCAGCACATTTAAATAGGAAATTATATAGGCCAAAGTACTTTCAGCACCTTGGTTCTGGTTTACGCCATAACTCTCTAGTCCATCAAAACAGCCCTTTGTTTCGTGATTGAATAGGCTCATCCGTAAATCATTTTCTCCCAGAAACCATTTAAAGGATCTAAATAATTTGCTCAAATAATCTTTATCGTTCGAGATGTTAAAGGCTTGTCGGAACATTAAAACCATTCCCATGGCATCCACAGGCTGCTGGGCAAATACAGAGCGATCTCCATCTTTTTTGTACCACTCTTCATTCCCAATAATTGATAAGTATCCATTACTCATGGTGTGGTCTACAAGGAAATGCATCGAGTCGAAGGCAACTTTCTCAACAGCTTCTTCATTTAAAATTTCAGCTGCATGAAGCATTGCCAAGGGAAGTATGGCATTATCATAAGCCAACAGCTCCTCAAACCAATTCCAGTTGTCGCGTGTATTTCTCTTATAATGATCTATTAAAACATATGTTATCTTTCTCAGTCTTTCAATCATCACATCGTCCGACATATTACTCCTTAAATAGTGACAAATACCAATAATCGTATTGGCAATACTCCTTATGGATTTTAGGCTATCGAAAACTGGTATGGCTTTATTAAATATAAGTCTGCCTATTTGGTGATAAGAGTCGTTAGGAGCATTGTTTAGCATGTATCCAATTGCCCATATTGTTCTTCCAAAAGAGTCTTCAGACCCTACCTCGTCTAGGAATTGCCTGTTAAAACTCATGAAGTTTTTAAAGTTACCATCCTCATTCTGCATATAATGAATGTAGCTCAAGTAAATTGGGCACAACTTAAGTGCAGAGGTATCTTTTTTAACTTTATAGGTCATTAGAGCCATTAGCAGAGCTCTGGAATTATCATCTAAGCAATAGCCCTCCTTAAGATTAGGTATTCCGAATTTAGCATGTTGAATAATGCCAGTATCATCGGTGAGACGTTTTATATGCTCGAGAGAAAACGAGGGTAAAAGAGAAATATCAAAGGGAATAACCTCTTTCTTCTCAGTTTTAATATTTTCGTCAACCACCTTCTCAACCACATCATTGTAAATAAACCCAATCTTTGGCCAGGTAATCTTTCTTCCATGCTCAAGTGCTTTCTTCCGTATTGCAAGTCGTTTTTCGGGATTATCAAGCAGGTCTATTAAAATGTCTGATAACCCTTCGATATCGCCAAAATCAAACAGAACACCCCTGCCCTTGCTCAACAGTTCGGTGGCATGCCAATAGGGAGTAGAAACAACGGCAGAACCAACTCCCACTGCATAAGCAAGTGTTCCACTTGTTATCTGTGCCTCATTTAGGTACGATGTAATGTATATATCGGATGCATACAAATACTTAAAGAGCTCTTTTTGTGATGTGAACTCGTTGAGTAAAACCACGTTTTTTTCAAGATTTAAGTCTTCAATTAGCTGAGTTAAGTATAAGCGATACTCCTCGCCTGCATGCCTAATAACATTGGGGTGCGTTTTACCCAAAACAATATACAGAGCATCTGGATGTTTCTCAACTACTTTGGGCATTGCCTGTATGGCAGTCTCAATACCCTTATTTCGCCCAACAAACCCGAATGTGAGCAGCACTTTTTTCTTTTCGAGCTTAAACTCTTTCTTCACCTCTTCCTGAACATACCGAAAGTTAGGTACACCATGCTCTACATGCGCAATCTTCTCCTTTGGCACTTCATATATCTCAACCAGCATTTCTATTGCCTTTTGGCTCATCACCACTATCCGATTGGCCATTTTACAAATACTTTGCAATATCTCCTTTTGGGCATACGACGGAGTTTGCATAATGGTGTGCAAGGTTACTATAAGCGGTATATCTAACTGGTGGAGCAACGGAAGAATATGAACTCCATCCTTACCTCCAAAAATGCCAAACTCATGCTGCAATATGCAGCAATCGGCACCGCTTAAGTTTATGTATTTAGCTGCAGCCAGGTAATCTTCCTGATGCTCCTGTTTAATAGTAAACCTCACCTCTTCGGGATAGGCTAACTCCTCCTCAGAGTCGTTTATGGCTACAATAAAACTCTTGTTATGGTTAGGCTCGTCGATATCTGAGGCAACCATGGAGTTGAAAAGGTTTTTGGTAAAGGTTCCTATTCCGCACTGCCTAGGCGGATATGTTGCAATATAAGCATTTTTCATATGGTATATAATTTTTTAAATGTTAGTAAATCAATGTTTTGAAAGATAAACCATCTCATTAGTAGCCCTAAATGTAGGGTTATAATTAACGGATGTAAACTATTTATTTGCCTTGGGTATTCTTATTAACCTTTCATTCTAAGCAAGAACAATATAAACAACAAATAGTTATGGCTGCATATCTCATTTATTTTAATGAATACGTTACATTCGCTTTTAATGATTGCAGGATGCTATTTTATGACTATCGGCAATTGACCGATACAAGTGGAAGTTTACAATATACAAAAAAAGAATGGATTAAAGAAATTGCAGACACTATCTTCTAACAAGTAAATTTATACTATAATGCAGAGTTTGCTCTGGAGGCATCATTGCATTAATAAGCTTAAAATGCGAATAGTTGAAAAGATCTTCTACACCTATTCTGCGCTCTTGGATAAAACCCTCTCTCAATAATTTCTGTCGCATAGTTCCATTTAGCAAAAATGTAGAAGGTGTGTACCAGTAACTACCCTTTTTGAAAATAAGGTTAGAGTACCGAGTATCTGTTATTAGACCTTGCTTTACAATAATGGGTTCTTTTTCTGAATGACTCACAGAGTCAAAAAATGTTCTATCCTCAAATTTATAGGAGTAATTAATATCATTCCGCTCTACCAGATAAAATTTAGAAATTTCCCGTATTGAATAGGCCGAGATCTCTATTTTTTCAATTTTATTTAGATTGTATACGATGCGTATTTTATGTAGACCGTGTTGGGGGAACCGCATATCATTAAAAATTGCATGTAAAGAGAATGGGCACGCAATAGCAGCAAATTGCTCAAAAGTCTCATCCATCCGTTTTTGATGCCAATATAAGTTTTGAGGTATACCGCTAACCACACGTATGCTTTCAATCCACCGGAACATATATCTTATCTATCATTTCTTGATACTCATTTTCTACTTTGCTTTGGCTAGTTATTCCCCCTCCACTCTTATAATAAAAAGAGCCATCTCTCTGTTCAATGTAGCGAATCAAGACACAACTGTCCAAACTCTCTCCATCAAAAAAACCACATACACCCGAATAGTAATTTCTATTATGAGCTTCTGTTTTATCTATTATCTGTAAAGCCTCAGACTTAGGAGTACCCGTAATTGAACCAGCAGGTAGTAAATGCTTTAATAGTGAACCATAACGTTTTTCAAAAGCAGTTTTTACTTGCCCTTCTATCTCAGAGCTAACCTGCAATAAATTCTTGTCTTTAGTTTTAATGTGATCTATATACCTATATCGTTTTACCTCTATTTGATTAGCAATTGCAACTAAATCATCACACAACAAGCTAACAGCAGACTTATGCTCGGCTATCTCTTTTTCATTATTCAAAAGTAGAAATTCTGCATTTAAAATTGACGCATCAATAGTCCCTTTCATAGGGAAACTAGCAATCTTGTTTTCTTTTATTTGCACAAATGTTTCAGGAGAAAAACAGACAAACTCATTATTGTAAAATATTTTATACTTAGCCCTCACTTGCATAAATATTGAGTCTAAAGGAACATTCAAACCAAGCGGAGTTTCGCAAGTTAAATTTAGCAAACAAACATTCGCCTGTTCCATCAACTCCATGGCCTTCTCAAATTGATATTTATAGCTCTCGAATGAAATGGGATGCTTATAAATAGTAACCTCCTCTTTATGCGAATTAATATATGGTTTTTGTGGGAAATGAATCTTTATATTATGCTCTTCCAGCTCATCTAACCTATAAATTAAAGGTTTCTGAGACTTATAGTCTATCAGAAAAAAATAGGGTATTTTCTCTTTTGTCCATAAATCCATTTTCTCAAAAAAGCCATTACTCTCCTTCATCTCCTAAAGTTTAAATTTGAAATCATTGTTGTCCGATAAAAAACTCTACATCAATGCAGAGGTCTTGCTTTTACTAATAAGGTCAACTACATCTCATACCTGGGGCTTTGCCCCAAACCCCACTTACTTTCTTCTTTTGAAAGCAGAAAGTAAGCAAAGAAGTTCAAGGCTGCGTCCGCTTCGCTCGAAAAACTACGCGTTGCGGGCTAAAAAATCTGAACTTGCACCTCCCTGCGGTCGGTGCTGCAAACAGCAGATTTTTCTTAACGCCCGCTGTGCTTGTTTTTCGGCTCACCGGAACGAGGCCAATCGCAACACGAATCGTTTATGA
>CALGIR010000294.1 GCA_937915475.1 uncultured Bacteroidales bacterium | reverse complement strand
TGCGTCTCCAATTGAGGTAAGCGTATTCCCCCATGTTTATCCAAGTTTCGACGCTATCCTTGAGGGTTGCCACCCGCTAGAGGATGTGGAGTTTACAAATACCAGCAACGTTTTTGGAGGCACTGCCAGTGGTACGTATGGGTGGGTCTTTGGAAATGGTGTTCAGTCGAATACCCTAAACGCTAAGCAAACATACAGGAATGCTAATTTTGAAGAGGACAAAATATTTAACGGGACGCTTACTGCCGAATCATCGCATGGTTGTACCGACCTCATTCCTTTTGAGGTAACCGTATGGCCTAAGCCCAAGGCACGTATTGAGCTGGGTGAGTATATGGGTTGCTCGCCATTCGACCTGTATATTACCAACAGCTCGGTTGGTAAAGGATTTGGATCGTCCCTTGAATTTACATTCGACTTTGGCGATGGAAGTGATCCACATGTTACTACGGATCCTGGGGATCCTGAAAAACATCTGTACCAAAACCTAAACAACGAAATTGAGCCCTACACACTATCGCTATTCGTAGAAACCGAAGACGGATGCACTGACGAAACATCGCAAACAATACACGTTTACCCCGAGGTAACAGCAATTTTCGATACCGACGATGGCCTTTACGAGCACTGCAACCCATTTGACGTTACTTTCGTAAATAACTCGAAAAACGCCTGGAGTTACCTTTGGGATTTTGACGATGGTGGCATAACATCATCATCGGTTGCGCCCAACTACCGTTTTGTAAACGATGATATCACGGATAGAACCTATAATGTAACGCTTACTGCCATATCGGAATTCGACTGTGAGGATACAGATAAACTCCCTATCACAGTTTTTGCTGCACCCGTTGCCGACTTTTTTATTACGAAACCATACCAGGTGTATCCCGATGCAACCTTTGAATTTATCAACAAAACACGTCCCGCAGCCGCTAGCTGGGATTACTTTTGGACCTTTGGCGATGGGTACACAGACAATGTGAAAGATCCTGAACCTCACACCTACGAAACTTGGGGGCCAAAAGAGAACGATTTTAAATATCCTGTAAAATTGGAGGTTGATAACGGCAAATGCTTTGACGAAAAGTTGTATTACGTAACCCTTATGGCACCTAAGCCAACGCTGCTGTTCGATGCAAACATGTACGAGGATTGCTCTCCGCTTGAAGTGTATTTCACAACTGAATCATCGTATGGCCATACCTATGAGTGGGATTTTGGCGATGGCACTACCTCTAACCTAAAGGAACCATACCATAAGTTTGAAACACCAGGATACTATAACGTGAGCCTAACAGTAACTGGCGATGGAGGTGTAGAGTCCTACTATAGAAGATTTCAAGTATTTGAGAACCCCATAGCCGACTTTCTGGTTAAACCACAAGAGGCCATTCTCCCCGATGCAAGGGTTCACATTCACAATCTTTCCCAAAAAGCATCAACCTATTTATGGGATTTAGGCGATGGTAAAACCTCAACCTTAAAAGACGTTGTGCATACCTATACCGAAATGGGCGAGTACAGAATAGTGCTAACAGCGTATACGGAGAATGGCTGTGTTGATACAAAATCGGAGTTCCCTGCTGTTTGGGTAAAGGGCGCGGGAAGAATTCGCTTTCCCAATGCTTTTGTGCCACGCAAGGATGGACCAATAGGTGGCGAATATGATGCCAATGATCTGAAAAACGAGATATTCCACCCAGATGCCGAGGCAGTAACAGAGTATAAACTTATGATATTTAACCGGTGGGGCGAGCAAATATTTGAGAGCAATAATGTTAAAATTGGTTGGGATGGTTACTATAATGGTAAGCTGTGCAGTCAGGATGTTTATGTTTTCCGATCAATAGGAAAGTTCTCCAACGGAAAAATGTTTGATATCCGAGGCAATGTAACACTGTTACGTTAAACTGGAACTTAATTACACTAAAAATGTTTTTTTTTGTTGTTTACGTGTGAGGTAAAAAAATGAAGCGATTTTTCACCATACTAATTTTCTCCTTTTTAGGAATTTTATCTAAGGCGCAAGATCCTCAGTTTACGCAGTTCTATGCAAGCCCCTTGTACCTAGCACCATCGTATGCTGGTGGCACTCCTGGGCAGCGTGTAGTGGCAAACTATCGTAATCAGTGGAGCATTGTTCCGGGTACTTTCCAAACGTTTAGCCTTTCGTACGACCATAACTTTCCTCATTTTAAAAGTGGACTAGGCTTACTGCTTTTACGTGATGTTGCTGGCGACGGAAGACTAGGATCGACGCTAGCCGGTATTGTTTATAGCTATGATATTACTCCTCACCCCGATTTTCATATCCGCCCCGGTATTGGGTTTTACTATGTTCAGCAATCCATAGACTATGCTCGGTTAATCTTTGGCGATCAGTTTCAGTTTGATGTTGATCCTGGTAGCCCTTTAATACCAACCTCACAAGCACTAGGAAATCGTGATGTACGCGATATTGACGTTACCACATCATTATTAGTTTACTCCGACAATTTATGGTTGGGTGCAACCTGGGACCATATGCTAAGGCCCGAGCGCACTTTCTACGGTGATGATGCACGTACTCCCTCCAAGTTTTCGATTTATGGCGGAGCAAGAATAGTGCTAAGGGGAATTATCCTACGTCCAATAGAGGAGAGCATTACCCCTGCATTTAACTTAAAGTTTCAGGGTTACTCAAAGCAGCTCGATTTGGGCTTGTACTGGTACCGCGAGCCTTTCGTTTTTGGAACATGGTATAGAGGAATCCCATTGGGGAAAAAGTACCCTGGTAGCGATGCTGTTGCCTTTTTGTTTGGCTACAAGCTAGACGAATGGAGTGTGGCCTATAGTTACGATTTTACCGTATCGCGTTTAGGCTTTGGCTCTGGAGGGTCGCACGAGATTGCTTTGATATACACATTTAAGGTAAAAACCCGCAAGCGCTACAGAGCAATACCTTGCCCAACATTTTAATGGCGGAATAAAAGATTGCTTCGTCGCAAAAACCGCTCCTCGTAATGACGGAAATTTGTCACTTCATCCTTCAACCATTCAACTTGTCACTTGTAACTCTTCACTCTTCACTCTTCACTTTTAACTTTTAACTCCCCCCTACCCTCCTTACAATCAACCCTTAAGGTTTTAACTACTAAAAACCAACAGGTAAGAGCCTGTAATATCCTTTAAAAAGTGTTAAAAAAATTTGAAATAATGGGTTTATTGTAATAAATTGCCTTTTCAAAAAATAAACTGCCTATGCAAAAAACGGAAAACGTTCTGCTCCAGATAAGAAACTCTGGACAAATATTTTTTTTAACCTAAACAATTAACCAAACAATTAACTATGAGAAAATTATTGACGCTAACATTAGCGATGCTTATCTCTGTGAGTTGGCTTAGTGCACAGGATTACTCTGCTAAAAAGAACATGAGAAGAGTCGACTTTTCCCAAGAAAAGGAAGATACTTACTCCAAAGAAAAAGAGGAGTATGGTAACCTTTCAAAAAAAGATCAATTCTTAAGCGAACCAACAAATGTAACATATGTAAAGAAGTCAATAGACATCACTTCGAAAGCTGTGATTTTTACTGACAGTTTTGAACATGGTGGGACTTCAGGTGTCTGGGTGAATGATCCTACAAATGATTATGACTGGACTTTTATAAAAAGCTCTACGAGTGGAGGCGGTGCTATTACCGGTGATAACACAACTGGTACTGGGTACTTTGCCTATTTCAATTCTTATTCTGCAGGCAATGGTGATATAGGGTTGTTGAATTCCCCTACAATTGACTTATCTGGAACAACTAATGCAAAGCTTGACTTTGTTTGGAATAGAAAAAATGCTGGTTATACTTCAAGATTAGAAGTTAACATATATGCCGATGGAACATGGAATAATGATGTTGTTGCAGGTCTAAATTATCAAACAACAGGATGGGAAAGTGTGACGGTAGATTTGGCAACTTATGCATTTAACGATGTTGTGGTGCAATTTAAGGTTGCAGGAGATTGGTGGCGAAATATTGGATTAGATGATGTTATTGTATATGAGCCAGAACCCTACGAATTCTCTGTTACCTATCCAGAGGGTGTGTATGTTAATGCTGGAGAGTCCCACGACTATGAGGTTACAATCACAAACACGGGCACAAGTAACGATAACTTTACCCCTACTATTGATGGTGATGGTACATGGACATACAGCCTGTACCAGGCTGACGGAACCACACCGCTAGTAGATGCAATAACTATAGCAGCTGGTGAAGCCGCTGATTTTATTATTAGGGTTGATATTCCTGCCAGTGCAGTTTTTAACGAAACTGATACCGAGAATTTTACCGTTACCTCTGCAGAGGGAGCGAAAGCTGTTGAGTTATTCTCGATTACCACCACAGCCATAGCACCCATGTCCCTCCCAGTTTACGAGGGTTTTGAAGAGGGAAATACAGATGACCAAGCCGTTACTAGTTGGGATATGGTTAAAGTTACTGGTTCTGCTGGTTGGAAAGCAAACTCTACACAGACAGATAGAGGTAGGGCTCCAAGAACGGGAGTCTTTAATGCATATCTTAGATACAGCAATACGGCATGGTTGTTTACTAAAGCACCTGTTGAATTAGAAGCTGCGAAACTATATAGGTTCTCTGTTTATGCACGTCAAGATGGTGCAAATGCTGCAAATGCTAGTATTACTTTAAAATACGGTGCAGCTGCAACAGCTGAAGGAATGACCCATGAAGTTAAAGAACTTACCGGTGTTGTTAGTGGAGATTATCAATTAATCGAAGGGACGTTTTCTCCTGATACAGATGGTACATATTATTTAGGAATTTTAGGTGCCATAAATGGAACCCCTTGGTATTTATCAATTGATGATATAGCTATAACCCAAGTTTTTGATAATGACGCTTCTGTTTCACAATTAGGAACCCCTTCAGGAGTCATGTTCCAAGGGAATACATACCCTGTGAGCGTAAAAGTTACCAATGAGGGTGCTAATCCTCAACTTGCTGGTGTATCCGTTACATTTAAAGAAGAGGGTGAGGAATTTGCTACTACAGCAACAACTGTTGCGCTTGCAACTGGCGAATCTGAGGTAGTAACAGTTAATTATACTCCCTCTGCATTGGGCACACTCGCTATCGAAGCAAGTATAGTTGTTGATGAAAACCCTGTCAATAATATGGTTACCGATTCGGTTACTATTTTCCCGGTTGGAGCGTTGTTTGAAGATTTTGAAGGAGACTTCCTCCCCAACAGATGGGCAGAAACCGCCTATGAAAATAGCTGGACGCAAGAGGATAGAGATATTAATGGATTGTCTGCTTTCTTAATTCATGATGCTTCAAGCGCCGAGGAGATGCTTCTTACCCCTAAGCTAACCCTCGATGGTTCAGTTAACGAGCTATCATACTGGGCCAATGACGGTAATGGTGGTCTAGGATATGGTGATGCACAAATTCAGGTTAAATATTCTGCTAATAGAATTAACTGGACCAACGTTGGCGATACTGCCACCCTTGACACCGGTGCTCCTGAACAATTTATAGTTGACTTAAGTGATATACCACACGGCGATTATTACTTTGCATTCGCTGCAAGTTCAACATTTGAACTAGCAGGATATAATTCTCTTACAGCAATTGATGACGTTGCCGGCCCTGTTATAGCAGGTGTATTGGCCAACGATTTAAGTATTGCTGCATTAGATTACCCGCGTGAATTTACCTATGCTGGAGATACCTTATCGGTTTTTGTAAAGGTAGATAATGTTGGTACTGATGTTCAAACAGGTGTGGAACTCACGTTTTCCGTTAACGGAGTTGATGAGAATACCCATACACTCGGCTCCATAGGTTTTGGCCAAAGTGAGATTGTGGAATTTACGCACATTGCTGTTGCTGGACGCCACACGTTTACTACTACTCTTGCCGCCGACGATAACCTTGATAACAATACCCGAACTACACAAGGTGTTGTTGTTGCCGAAGGTCAATTAGCCGAAGGATTCGAGGGTACTTGGGTTCCATCTTTATGGGAGGCTGAAGCAGATTGGAGATATTGGGATCAAACCTGGACATCTCAGTGGGAAGGTGTAAGATCTGCTGCTTGTGGAAATGCCCTAGGATTCTCTGATTCGAAACTTATTACTCCTTTACTACAAATAGGTGCAAATGATGAGTTGAACTTCTATGCAACTGTGGGTAATGAAATTGAGGGTACACCTACCACCATTCAGGTTATGTACTCAGCAGATAAGGAGGAGTGGACCGAAATTGGCGATTTAATTGAGTTGACCGATAAAATGGTATTATATACCATTGACTTGTCAAGCATTACAGGTGGATATTTCCTAGCATTTAGCGCATCAGGTGCACCTTCTGGAACAACTTGGTCAACATGGGCAGTAATTGACCATATTGTTGGACCTAACATTCTTCCTGTCCATGAGGTTACAATAAATACTACAGACCAAGATGATGCCTCTCTAAATGGTGTTACGGTTGCTTACGAAGGTATAGTTTCTGGATCGGTTACTGTTTTTGGTACCAGACAAGTATTACTGCCTGATGGTACATATACATATACAGCTACTAAAGAAGACTACTATGCAACAATGGGAACTATAGTTGTTGATGGTGAGGCTGTTACTGAAGATATTCAGCTGAATTTATACCCATTGGTAACATTCTCTGTTAACGATGCCGAATCTAACCCTATAGCAAATGCTACAATTACTGTAACGGGGTATGATGCAATAACTACGGATGCTGCAGGAGAAGCAACAATGCATCTCCCTAACGGAGAGCATACTGGCACAGCTTACAAAATCGGATTTTCAGAAAATCCTGTAACCTTTACCGTTGCCGATGATGCTGATATGACTGTTGATATTACCTTAATAGCAGCCCCTCCCACATTAGAGGTTAACCTAACCGAGTATCAATTTGCGGTAACCGAAATGAACATGAGTTCTGCTTCAAAAATGTTTACAATCCAAAATATTGGCGATGGAACATTAACTATCAATCCAGAAGACATTACGATCACTGGTGATGGAGCTACTTATTTTGAATTGACAACACTTTCGGAACAAGCCAACCTCACAGTTGGGCAGACTGCAACATTCTCGGTTGTTTTCAGCCCTACGGTTGAAGGGGTACTATCCGCTGTTATCGAGATAGAAGATAATCAAACTAAGGGTGTAACAGAGATTGCAATTAGTGGTGAATCGGTTGATCCAACCATCAATGTTTTCCCATACACAGAAACATTCGAAGGTGAAACATTCCCCGCTGTAGGTTGGAAAGTGTATCAGCAAGGTGCAACTGCCAAACAATGGGAATCAAGCACATCCTATAATCATACTGATGAAGGGTCAAAAAGTGCAAGACATATGTATGGCTCAGGTGATCACGATGGTTGGTTAGTAATGCCAGCTATTGAAATGCCTGATGATGGAGCATATACACTGTCATTCTGGTCATGGAACATATATCCAAGTGATTACGATAAGAACAGTGTTCTAATTTCAACAGGAAGCAGCGATCCCTCAGATACAGATTATGTTGAGGTTTGGACACCGACTTCTGTTACAGATTCTTGGGTTCAAACAACCATTGATCTGACAACATACGCTGGTGAAACAATCTATGTTGCATTCAGGTACGAAGGTAACTTTGCGCACACATGGCATATTGATGATGTAGGTATTGGTGAGTATTGTATGCTAACATTGAATGTTATGCCAAACGAAGAACCTCCTGTGGGTGTTGTAACCGGTGCAGGACTTTACCCAGCCGGAGAAGTTGCAACTGTAAATGCAATTGCAAGCAAAGGATACCAGCTTGTTGATTGGACAGATGCAAGCGACCAAGTTGTTTCTACAGAGGCAACATTTAGCTTTTTTTTTTTTTTTTTATAGCTGATGAATTTGGTCCAATTGTGGGTGCGGCTGTAGCTGTTAACGAGTTAGACATGGGCTTTATAAATGCAGTAGGAACTTTAGTTGTGAGCCTGCCTGACGGAACTCACGATTATACAGTTACTGCTGATGGCTTTGCCGATGCAACAGGACAACTTACTGTTGATGGTGATGTTGTAACAGTAAATGTTACAATGACTCCAGTTTACGAGGTTACTTTCAGCGTTGCTGGTGAAAATGGAACCTTGACTGCTTTAGCTAATTCAACAGATATTAGCTCAGGAGATCTAGTACTAGAAGGAAGCGATGTTGAGTTTACTGCTACCCCTGCTGATAATTACAGGGTAAAAGAGTGGAAACTTGACTCTGAGGTAGTAGACGAAAATACAACGAACAGCTACACGGTTACCAACCTAATGGCGACTACCAATGTAACCGTTGAGTTTGAGGTGATACCTGAAACAACCTACGAGGTAACCTTTAGCGTTGTTGGTGGAAATGGTACTTTGGCTGCTTCAGCAAGCTCAGTGGACGTTAGCTCAGGAGACCTGGTGCCGGAAGGAAGCAATATTGTATTTACTGCAACCCCAGATGAAGAGTACGAGGTAAAAGAGTGGAGACTCAATTCTGAGGTAGTAGATGAGAACACAACTAATAGCTATACTGTTTCAAACTTAATGGCAGCTACCGATGTAACCGTTGAGTTTAAACTAATAGTTGGAGTTAACACTAATGCACTTGCCAACCTTAAGGTTTATCCTAACCCATTCAGCAATGAAATAAACATTACTTCCGATAGGGTTAACCGCGTTATAATAACCAACATTGTTGGTCAACGCGTAATGGATATTACCCTGAATGGACAGGAAACCATTAATACTAGCGAGCTCTCCAATGGAGTTTACCTTGTTACTTTCGAGGGAACTAACGGTGAGCAAACTGTACGTAAGATGATTAAGAAGTAGCACAAATAGTGCTCCTTGAGTGTAATAAAAAGGCCTGGCGGGGTAACCCCGCCAGGCTTTTTTTATGCTACACAAATACGCTTGACTCTAACTGATAGAATAAAATTACCCGGATATACACATTCAAGTTTAAAACCCGCAAACGACAAATGGCATTGCCCTGTCCAGCATTTTAGCGATAACTTCTGGTGACTGAGCGATGCGCTGAGGTTCTTGAAGTGGCTCTCAATACCACCATCCCTCCGTCATTACGATAAAACTTATGTTTTTGGGGAATTTTAGAAGCAATTTGTTCTCTCCCGTCATTGCGAGACAGCGTACTTTCTGTCGAAGCAATCTATTCTCTC
>CALGIR010000293.1 GCA_937915475.1 uncultured Bacteroidales bacterium | reverse complement strand
ACAATAAACAGAAGTTAGAAAAATCAACGAAATTAAGTTCGTAAAGTAGAAATAATAAACTTTAATAACTCTTTCACTAAAACAAGTAAAATGAAAATAAAAATAATTATACCAATTGTGGCTCTCTTGCTACCAATTGTATTTATGGCAGGCTGTAACAAGGATGATGAAAACACAGATGAAGGTTTAAAACCCACAGTAGTATCAACCGACCCATTAAGTAACGAAGCTAACGTTGCACGTAATAAAACAATCTCCGTAACTTTTAGCGAGGCTATGGATCCTGCTACTATTAGCAATTCCTCTTTTACCCTAAAGCAGGGTGCAACCAAAATAGAAGGGGTTGTAGCATATTCTGGAGTAACTGCAACCTATACACCAACTGAAACTTTAGCAGCAGCAAATAATTATACAGCAACAATTACCACTGCGGCAAAAAACACTGCAGGAAAATCGCTTGCAAAAGATTACGAGTGGACATTTACAACCGCAGGTAGTTCAGCTAGCATTGCACCTGTTAATCTCGGAACTGCAGAAAACTATGTAATTCTGGCTAAAACGGCAATAAATAACAATCCTACATCTATAATTACTGGGGATTTAGGCCTTAGTCCTGCCGCCACATCATATATTACAGGTTTAGCCTTAACCAATTTAACAGGATACGCAACATCGCCACAAGTTACTGGACGTATATACGCTAGCGATATGGCCGATCCTACTCCTATTAATCTTACTACGGCTGTTGAAAACATGATTACAGCATACAACGATGCAGCCGGGCGTTCTTTCCCAGATTTCCTTGAACTTGGAACCGGAAATATTGGAGGTATCACGCTTACGCCAGGCCTTTACAAATGGACAAGTACCGTAACTATACCCTCCGACGTTACCGTTTCAGGAAATTCTACAGATGTTTGGATTTTTCAAGTTGCTGGCGACCTTACAGTAAGTTCTGCAGTTAATGTTACCTTGAAAGAAGGCGCAAAAGCCGAAAATATTTTCTGGCAGGTAGCAGGCGAAGCTTCATTTGGTACAACGTCGCATTTTGAAGGTATTGTATTGTCGATGACAGGAATATCATTTAAAACAGGCGCTTCATTTAACGGAAGAGCTTTAGCTCAAACCGCCGTTGTACTCGATGGCAATGCAGTTACCCAGCCATAACAAAATACATTAATTTGAGTCTTAAAACAAAGAAGTTAACAGCTTGTTAACTTCTTTGTTTTCATCGCAAAATAAAGGTAAATTATGCCAATAATACCAAAGGAACATAACAATATTGGCTGGTTCATGTTCTACCTTATAGTATAAAAAACGCACTGGATAGATAAAAACAAAAAAATGAAATTATGAGAGAAAAACAAACCATTAACTCCACCAAAATTTGGTTAATAGGAGTTTTTTCAAAAAAACATATATTAAGCCTGACTTTGATTCTTTTTGGCATAGTGGCAATGGCAAAATCACCGTTGCCCTCGCAGAAACAAATTGGGATGTTCCTGAACTCTACCACCTGCGTTGTACTGGAGAGTGAAGTGAATCCGTACAATGGATTTATTAAGGAAGCGGTAGAGAAGCATTGGAAAACAACTCCATTTGAATTTATTAGCGAAACCGAGTTTGAGATTCGCCGATTCGATTCAAGGTACTCATTCTTGGTGCTAATGAAGAATGTGTACGACAAGGATCCAGGAGGCGTGAGCTACAACTATATTAGCTTGGTATTGGGCTCTAATGCAAAGAAACTTGTAGATATGCCCGAGCTTTGCAACATACCCCTTCAATATTCCGACGACAACAACCTGGATTATGAATACGCAATTCCCGCAATTGTAAAGTTCGTTCAGATACATGCAAAGAATCTTGAGAAGAAGCGTTTTATGATTTCGCTAAGAGGCTTGAAATACTATAACTCATCGGGTTTTAAGGGAAAGCAGCTGTTAATGAACCGCGAAAAGATGGCTCCAGATGCATACTCAATCGATAAGATTAGTAGCGTTTACCCATACTTCGTCAAGTTGCTCTCCTCTTCCGAGATAAAAGAAGAGATTGCATCAAACCCAAAGAATGCACTTTTCCACTTTCACGTAGGCCCAAATAAGGATATGAATGTTGGCAAATGCTTTGAAATGATTTTTGATGTGGATGGAAATCTATACTACTATAATTCTCGGCTAATTACCAACGAGCATAAGGATGGGTTTAACATGAAGGACTTTAAAAGAATAAGATAAAATTAATTCTCCAGCACTAAAAAAATTATCATGAGAATTCTAATAACTGGATTTATCGTATTTGTAGGCTGGACAGTTCTGTCAACCTACGTCTACGTATGCAAAATCAAAGGGCTGTGCGCCCAACCTCAAACCACAATTGTTGAGGCGGTTAACCAATACGAAGCCTTAACCAGTGAACCTAAAGTAGAAGAGAAAGTAACAATTCCAAAGGATTTGGTAATCTACTTTGCTTTTGATAAATCAGATTTCATTTCGAGTGCTGAGGCAAGTGCGTACTTCAACAAGTCAAATGATTACATATTGCAAAACGCCCAGGCTACCCTCAATATTACAGGTCATACCGACGCAGTAGGCACAGAAGAATACAACCAAGCCCTTGGTTTAAGGCGGGCACAATCCTTGCAAATATATTTCGAAAGCAAGGGGGTAGCCGCAAATAGGATAAAACTTGAGTCGAAGGGAGAGAAAGAGCCAGTAGATGATAACAGCACTGCATCAGGTAGAGCAAATAATAGACGAACCGTAGTAACCATTAAATAATAAGGATATGAACACAATAGCCGTTTTACTAATGCAAGCAAGGACAGAAGCAACCCTTGTAATTGTATCATTATTACTGGTATCAGCAATAATTGGGTATGTTACCGCTTGGCTTTACTTCAGACTTATACACAAAAAGAAAGTTGAGGCACTTGAGTCAACAGTTGGAGAGTTAACAAAAGAGAATGTTAGGGTGGAAAAACGCTTAGAGGAGAAAATAAACGAGATAAATCTTCTAAAGACTGAGGTTAAAAACCTTGAGTATTTAAAAGCAAAAAGCGAAAATGAAGCTAGTAGAATTACCCTCAAAAATGAAGAAAAAAAGCAAAAGATTAGCGAACAGGAGGATGCTCTTCTTCAAATAGCAAAGCGTAAGCATCTGTTGGACTATAGCAACTTTGGAAGAGCCACAATAGAAGAAAAAGATGACCTGCAAATGATTAGTGGCATAGGTCCATTCATCGAAGAAAGGCTACATGCTATCGATATCTACTCGTTTAAGCAGATAAGCAAGCTTACTGCAAAGGATATTGAAAAAATCAATGTTGTTATTGAGTACTTTGCTGGTAGAATTGAGCGCGACGAATGGGTGGCACAAGCCAAAGAACTGGTACAGGATGAGATAAAAGAGGCTGTACTAAATCGCATAAGGGCAAAAGAGACCAATATCTATTTTGAGAGAATTGGAATAGCCCAAAAGCATGAAGCCGACAACCTTACAATAATTAATGGTATTGGTGGGTGGATTGAAGTAAAGCTAAATGCGCTGGGAATTTTTACCATAAGGCAAATTGCAAACTTCAATGAAGAGGATGTGGAAATAGTAGCCGAAGCCATTGAGTTCTTTCCAGGAAGAATTGAGAGGGATGAATGGGTTAGCCAAGCAAAGGAGCTTGTAAAAAGTGAAGGGAAAAGGGATGTTATCCTTAATAAAATTGAAGAAAAGAAGAGCAATGTTCCTCTCAGTAGAATTGGGAAAGCCCCTAAATATTTTGCTAACAACCTAACACTCATTAAGGGCATTAGCCCTTGGGTTGAAGAAAAACTTAACAAGCTCGAGATTTATAGCTTTGCCCAAATAAGTAAGCTAACCACTGAGGATGTAAAAACCATAACAGAAATTCTTGAAATTGATCCTAAACGAATTGAAAGGGATAATTGGATTGGACAGGCAAAGGAATTAGAGAAAACGAAGGTTACATTTCCTCCTCAGTAAAACAGGATGAAAAATCTTAATCTGAAAGAGCGTGAAATTTAACTATCAAAATCGGATTCCAAATTAATTTTAAAATTCCAATAGCGACTGAATTTAGCCATCAATTATAAACAGCTCGAAAAACACACCTTTTTATACACATCTGTTATAATACATTTTAAGAAAATCTAAATATGAACCAACAAATCTTATTGAAATCGAGACCAATAGGTAAACCTACCTCTGGTAATTTTGAGATTGTAGTTGCCCCGGTTGTATTACTTAAAGATGGAGAGCTACTGGTGAAGGCAAGGTATGTTTCTGTTGATCCATACATGCGTGGCCGTATGAGCGATGCCAAATCGTATGCACCACCTTTTGAGCTTGGGAAAGCGATTGAAGGTGGTGTGGTTGCCGAGGTAACCGAAAGTCGTCACCCAAACTTTGTGGTTGGAGATGCTGTGTTTGCACCCATGAAATGGCAGGAATTACAAACTATAGCTGCCGATAAAGTTACCAAACTGGTTAAAAACACCACACCCCTAAGTTACTACCTTGGTATTTTAGGTATGCCTGGCTTAACAGCCTATTTTGGGCTTCTCGAAATAGGGAAACCTGTGGCTGGCGAAACGCTTGTGATTTCGGGCGCAGCAGGTGCAGTGGGTACAGTGGTTGGTCAGATTGCCAGGATAAAAGGTTGCAGGGTAGTTGGCATTACCGGTAGCGATAATAAAAAAGCATTTCTTCAGAACGAATTGAAGTTTGACGAAGTGATTAATTACCGTAGCACTAAAAATATGGAGGATGCCATTGCGAAGGCTTGTCCAAATGGGGTTGACATTTATTATGATAATGTGGGTGGCGAAATATCTGATGCTGTATTTACCAACATCAATAAGTATGCACGGATTATCATTTGCGGACAAATATCGCTATACAACAACACGAAAATGCCTGTTGGGCCTCGTCCGCAGGCTATAATTTTAAAGAAAAGTGCTTTAATACAAGGCTTTATCGTAAGTAATTATGCAGCCCGTTTTCCTGAGGGTGTCATGCAACTTACACAATGGCTCAATGAAGGCAAATTGACATATCAGGAAACCATTATCAAGGGCTTTGACAAACTTCCCGAAGCTTTTATCGGCCTTTTTGAAGGTAGGAATACAGGAAAAATGCTCGTCGAAATAGAGTGATTCTTGTTTTAACAAATTCAACAGAAGTAATTATAAAAATAAATATTATGAGTAAAAATGTATCAGACCAACTGGTGGAAACACTGGTTGATGCGGGTATCAAAAGAATTTATTCATTAGCAGGCGATAGTTTAAATCACGTAAATAATGCGGTTCATCGCAATGGAAAAATTAAATGGATCCACGTACGGCACGAAGAAACTGCTGCATTCGCTGCTGGTGCAGAAGCTCAGCTGAATGGCCTGGCATGTTGTGCGGGCAGTAGCGGTCCTGGGCATGTCCACCTCATAAATGGGTTATATGATGCACATCGCTCTTCGGCATCTGTATTAGCCATTGCATCTACCATATCAGCCAATGAGTTTGGAACAGATTTTTTTCAGGAAACAAACACCATTAAACTTTTTGACGATTGCAGTTGCTACAATCAGATAGCTACTACACCTGTACAATTTCCACGTATGCTACAGGCCGCCCTTCAACATGCTGTGCATAAGAGCGGCGTAGCCGTTATTGGATTGCCAGGTAATATTACTGATCTTCCCGCTGTAGCGGCTGAAACAACGACTGAACTTTTCAGAAATCAGCCTGTTGTAAGACCTTCCGAAGGTGAACTGTTGCAACTGGCCGAACTGTTAAATTCGCACAAAAGAATCGCTATTTTTTGTGGCCTAGGCGCTTCTGAAGCGCACAAAGAAGTTATTCAATTGGCTGAAAAGCTAAAAGCTCCGATAGCTTATACCTACAGGGCAAAGATGGCCATTCAGCATGATAATCCTTACGAAGTAGGACTCACAGGATTGTTGGGGGTTGCATCGGCCTATCACGCTATGCACGATTGTGAATTGTTGGTATTGTTGGGTACCGATTTTCCATACACACCCTTTATGCCTGTTAAAAACAAAATTGTTCAAATTGACATTAAACCCGAAAACCTAGGGAGAAGGGCTAAACTCGATCTGGGTCTTTGCGGAGATGTGAAAGATACTTTGCAGGCACTCTTGCCTCTTTTAGAAGTGGAGGAAGATACCGATTTTCTTGATCTGCAATTGGAGTTTTATCAAGAGGTCAAAAAGAATTTACAGACCTATGTAAAGGATCCTGGGAAACCCAAAGAAATTAATCCTGAATTTGTTGCTTCTATGATCAATGATCTGGCCGCCAAAGATGCCATCTTCACGGTAGATACCGGAATGTGTAATGTATGGGCTGCACGCTATATTGATGGAACAGGCATGCGAAAAATGCTGGGTTCGTTCAATCATGGTTCAATGGCAAATGCAATGCCACAGGCCATTGGCGCTGCGCTTGCTCGTCCTGATCAACAGGTTATCGCCTTCTGCGGTGACGGGGGTCTTTCGATGATGCTGGGCGACCTTATGACCATTGTTCAATATAAACTTCCCGTGAAGATTATTGTTTTTAACAACCGATCATTGGGAATGATTAAGCTGGAAATGCAAGTAGCCGGTATTCCCGATCAGGAGACCGATATGTTAAACCCAGACTTCGTGAAAGTAGCGGAGGCAATGGGGATACTAGATATTGGGATTGATAATCCGGATGATGTGAAATCAGGATTGGAGAGGGCTTTTATGCATGAAGGTCCCGTGTTGGTCTCTATTCAGACCGATCCGCATGCTCTCGCCATGCCTCCCAAGTTGGAGTTTGACCAAATGAAAGGATTTGCTTTGTATATGGGTAAAATGATGTTGAGCGGACGTATGGATGAGGTGTTTAAGGTTGTTTCATCCAACTATAAGCATTTGGGTGATCTGTTTTGATTTAAATATTATATTTGTGATTAGCGTTTAATGAGTAGAGAGTGTGACAAAGTTTGTGTGATATCTAATAGCCAGCACAATTTGCCAGAACATTGTTAAAGCCTTATGAGCACATGCTCCAACTAAAACTCTGACAAATCTACTGCCGACACATTTATATTATTAAAGAAAGGATGATAAAATGAAGAAATATAAATTAGCTATAATAGGTAGTGGATCACTAGGTAGCATTATTGGAAAGGTAGTTTCTCGGGACTTGAGTAAGGAATATGACATATTAGGTGTATTAAGTGGGAAAATAGAAAATGCAGTAAAGCTAGCAGAAGAGATAGGTTGTAAGGCATATAAAACTTTAAATGAAATAATTGACGATCAACCAGATTATATTATTGAAGCTGCCTCTCCAGATGTGTTTAAAGATATTGGGGTTAAAATATTAGCAAATAGTATAAACTTAATTCCTTTATCAGTAGGTGCCCTTGCCGACAAAGAATTCTATAGTAACATTAAAACAGCAGCATTAGAAGATAATTGTAGAGTTCATATACCATCAGGAGCAGTAGGTGGTTTTGACGTTTTACGTGCATCTATGTTAATAGAGGATGTGGAAGTAAATATTACTACAGATAAATCACCAGAATCATTAAATGGCGCTCCATTTTTGAAAGGTAGGAAGCTCCCTGAAGAAAAAGCAGAAGAAATATTCACTGGCTTTGCAATGGAAGCAATAGAACATTTTCCTGAAAATGTGAATGTTGCAGTGACTACTGCCCTAGCAACAACGGGAGTTGAGAACACTAAAGTATCTATAAATAGTATTCCTGGATTTAAGAGCAACAAGCATGAGATTAAACTAGTAGGAGAAACAGTAAGTGTTAATGTAATAGTTGAAACAAAACCGTCTAAGGACAATCCTAAATCTAGTACACTGGCTGCATATAGTGTGATTAGTTTACTTAAAAACTTAGTATCTCCTATTGCTTTTTAATATAAGACGAAAAGAGAAGAAAAACCCAACAATTGGAGTTGAAAGAGTTAAAATAATTGTGAGAATTTTCTCTACTATTATTCCCACGGAAAGACAAATGATGAATAAACTGTTAGCTTAATGAGTCATTGTATTTCTCAAACAGAGAAAACTCTTTGGATGCTCCTAAACGAATTAAAGGGATAATTGGATTGAACAGGCAAAGGAATTAGAAAAAACGAAGGTTACATTTCCTCCTCAATAAAAAATACAACAGGAAACATCAGCTTACAAAAATGCACGGGCAAAAAATTGCCCGTGTATTTTTAGCATAGTAGACCGTGGTTAAAATCCAACTTCCTCACCGCCCATATCATCCATAGGATCGGAATCACCATTCGAACCTCTTCGCCTGTCCCTAAAATTATTTAAACGGAAGCTGGCGGTAAGGGTAAAAATTGGGGTACTCGGATTCCACTCGCGATAGGTATAAAAATCGGTATCCTGTACCGTAGACCTATGCCCCATTGTACCAAACACATCTCGTACTGCCAAGGTTAAAGAGAACGCATTTTTGAAAAAATCCTGCTTTAAAGACAAGCTAGTTACAAAAAAACCTTCGCTAGTGCCTTGTGCTGTAACCGTTGGACTATTATACATACCCGTAAACTGTAATCGGGTAAAGCGCGCAAGCTTAAAGTTATTATTCAATCGTGCATTCCAGTTAAAACTCTCAGCCGAATAATTTCGTCCATTGAGTTCACCCTCCTGCCTGTAATCGTATATATTACCCATTAGGTCGAAATGCCACCAGCGTGCTGGGTCGAACCCAACCATAATTTCGGTACCCAACGAAAACGATTCTCCCACATTTGCAAAAGTGGTTAAAAAGATGTTGTCGCTATCGTCATAAATGCTTCGTAAGCGCTCAATCTTGTTATTGGTAACCCTGTAGTAAACATCAACCGAAATCACATTCTTTGTAAAGCGCTTTTGGTAGCTAACCTCATACGATTCAATGTACTCGGGAATAAGGTTGGGGTTACCTATCCGTACGTTATAGGCATCACTCCAGGAATAGAAAGGCTCTAAATCCCACCCTCTTAACCTTTGCAAACGACGGGTAAAGCTGGCCATAATTTCTTGGTCGGCAGGCAGGTTATACGAGAAGTGCACTGTTGGGTAATAGTCCCAGCGTTTAAGTTCAAAATCAGTACTCTCTCCCACTAAATCAATATTCCTATCGGTATGTTCAATACGAAGTCCCAGTTGATATCCAAAATTGCCGCGTTCGCCGCCAAGCATTGC
>CALGIR010000292.1 GCA_937915475.1 uncultured Bacteroidales bacterium | reverse complement strand
CTATTCCTGCCACAACATACGCAGTTACCTTTAGCGTGGTTGACGAGAATGGTACAATAGCAGCTACCGTAGAAGGAACTGAAATTATGACTGGCGCTATGGTTGAAGAGGGAAGCAAAGTGGTATTCACAGCAACCCCAGCCGATGGCTACCAGGTTAAGGAATGGACGCTTGGCGGAACTATCGTTGAGGAAAATACAACTACAACCTATACTATTGCCGATCTTCAAGCAGATGCTACGGTTACGGTGGAGTTTAAGGTTATTGTTGGTATTGAGACAAGCAGCCTTAGCAACTTTACGGCTTACCCCAACCCATTTACCAATACCATGACCATTGATAATGTAGGTAACGCTAGTCGCGTTATATTTATAAACCTAATTGGTCAGCAGGTAAAGGTTGTTAACCTAACAGATAGTAACAGTGCAGAAATTAGCACCGATGATCTACTATCGGGAGTTTACCTTGTAACCATAGTAAACGACCAAGGCCAAAAAGCGGTAAGAAAGATGATTAAGAGATAATATCTTATTGCTATAGATTTAAAAAAATCCGATGGAATTCCATCGGATTTTTTTTGCTAAAATGAAAATAACCCGTTATTTCCTGCCTATCGGCAGACAAGGCAGAGAGGCGAAGAAATTCACGTTTTTTTGGAAATTTCTGATACAATCTGCTTGGACGTACATTGATCAACCCAATAATTTGCACCTATGGAACAGATTGCTTCTCCCGACACAGAACGTTGTTGTTGCAATGACGAAAGTAGAACCCGCAACCCGCAACTTTCCCTCCTAGTTTTTATTCCTACGAAAGTAACTCAAGGATCTTATCCTGACCTAAAGCGCTAAGGGGATTTGCACCATTCACAAACTCATCGGACAGCAGCTGCTTACTCTCCTGTAACTTTCTTATCTTCTCCTCAACCGTATCAACCGAAATAAAACGATACACAAAAACATTCTTATCCTGCCCCAAACGATGAGCCCGGGCTATGGCCTGATTTTCCACAGCGGGATTCCACCAAGGATCAAGAATTATAATATAATCGGCAGCAGTAAGATTAAGCCCCACCCCACCCGCCTTAATAGATATAAGGAAGACTTGGGTTGATGGACTATTCTGAAAATCATCCACAACCTGACTCCTGTTTCTGGTTGATCCAATAAGCTTCTGATAGCCCACGCCTAGCTCTTTCACAAAATCTTCAACAATTCTTAAATGCTTTACAAACGATGAGAATATAAGCACCTTATGATTTTCATCCACCAACGTTTGTATGGTTCTGCACACCACTTCAAACTTACCCGATGAGGAATTAGCGTATTCATCAATCATATCGGGGTGGTTGGCTATTTGCCTAAGCCTGGTAAGTCCCCTAAAAATAGATATTGAAGACTGACCATACCCATTGCTCTCAATATTTCCCATAATATGATTGCGAATCTCCGATTTTTCCTTCTCGTAAATTGTTTTTTGCCCATCGGTAAGATTGCAATAAACAACTTGCTCCGACAGCTGTGGCAACTCCGGCGCAACTTCCTGCTTACTCCTACGGAGTATAAATGGTTTTACCAGCATCTTTAACTTTTCCCTAGCAACTTCATCGCCATCGCGCTCAATTGGGTCGATATACTCGTTACGAAATGTCTTAAAGCTGCCAAGCATCCCACGGTTTAAAAAGTTGAGCTGAGCCCATAAATCCGATAGCGAGTTCTCAATAGGAGTTCCGCTTAGGCTTAAAAAATGCTTAGCCTTTAGCAGCATCGACGAACGGTAACCCTTACTCATCGGATTCTTAATAGCCTGACTCTCATCAAGAACAACGTAGTTAAAATGAATATCTTTTAATAGTTCAATCTCGTTGCGTAGCACACCATAGGTTGTAATAACTATATCGTGGCTGGTTAGCCATTCCAACTGTTTGGTGCGGTTTGAGCCCACAAATTGATAAACCGAAAGACCTGGAGCAAACTGATTAATTTCGCGTTGCCAGTTAAAAATCAGTGAAGTTGGCACAACCAGTAAAGAGGTATTTCTCATTTGCGCCATTCCATTTGTAGGGCTAGTTGACTGATTTCTATTATTCTCCTTGTCGTACAATAAAACCGCAAGAGCTTGAATAGTTTTGCCAAGGCCCATGTCATCGGCCAAACAACCGCCCATGCCTAACTCGTTAAGCATCTGAAGCCAAAGTAGGCCTATCTTTTGGTAATCCCTTAGGGTAGCATTCAGTCCATGCGGAATAGCGCATTTAGAGAAAGTTTTATGCGATTCAAACCTTTCCTTAAGTTCCTTTGCATGAGCGCACTCAACTTTTGCCTGATTAATAAATTCGAATGAGGATTGCGAAACCTTTAGCTTGTCTCCATCGCTCTTGGCAATAGCCAAAAGTGGTTTGTACCTTGCAAACCACTCCTCGGGGATTACGAAAATTTCACCATTTGGAAGAATGTACTCCCGAATACCCTTTAGAATATTTTTCCGGAGTAGAATAAATGGAAACTGGTAGTCACACAGGGTTACCATGCCGAAAACATCGAACCAATCGTTGCTAAACTTTGCCTTTAAATCGAGGTTAAAGTGCTCAATATAGTACCTTGCTCCCTGTACCCTTTGCTCAACAATAATGTTATTCTCAAAAAGCAAATCGGCATTCCTATTTAACCATTCAACAGTATCATGCTCTGTTTGCATTGATACTGGTGAAAACTCTGCTCCTTGTTTGTTTTGTAAGCCAATATGGATTAAACGCTGCTTTACCCCACTTTCCCATTGGGTATCTCTTATGAAGCAAGAGAAAGAGTAACCTCCGTTAACGTTCAGAAGCACCTCGTTTTGTGCCTTTGAATTGGCAAGATAATTTTTTGAATCGTACCTGAAGTAGAGTATAAGCGATAGAGTTCCACTT
>CALGIR010000291.1 GCA_937915475.1 uncultured Bacteroidales bacterium | reverse complement strand
AAGGATCTGGATATGGTGGAACATCAACTAGGGGGCACAAGGGCGCCAAATCGCGCTCAGGGTACTCCAAAAAATTCGGATTTGAAGGGGGGCAGATGCCTTTGCAACGACGACTTCCCAAATTCGGGTTTAAAAATCCGTTTCGCAAAGAGTATAAAGCAGTCAATATTGATGTTTTACAAACACTGGTAGACAAGCATGGAATTACTTCAATTGATGCACAAACTTTAATCGATGCTGGGTATCTTTCAAAGAACGACCTAGTTAAGATTCTTGGTAATGGTACATTGACAGCCAAGGTAGAGGTTAAGGCTCACGCTTTCTCAAAAAAAGCAGTAGAAGCAATTGAAGCAGTGCAGGGAACAGCCGTAAAACTATAATTTGATGAAAGCTTTTTTTGAAACCATAAAAAATATCTTTAAGATAGAGGATTTGAGAAATCGGATCCTCTATACTCTAGGTATTCTATTGATTTATCGTTTAGGAAGTTTTGTTGTACTTCCAGGTATTAACCCCGCTGAGTTGAGCGCCCTAAAAACCCAAACATCTGATGGTATAATGGGGCTTTTGGACATGTTCTCGGGAGGAGCATTTAGTAATGCTTCAATTTTTGCCCTTGGTATCATGCCCTACATCTCGGCCTCTATTGTTGTGCAGCTGTTAGGTATTGCACTTCCTTACTTTCAGCGTTTGCAGAAAGAGGGAGAGAGCGGACGTAGAAAGATTAATCAAATAACCCGTTATCTTACGGTTATTATCTTAGTTCTTCAGGCGCCAGCTTATCTTGCTAACCTTCACGCACAATTACCTGCAAGTGCATTTGCACTTCATGGGGCGTACTTCACAATCTCTTCAACCATTATCCTTATTGCAGGTACAATGTTCATCATGTGGCTTGGTGAGAAAATTACCGATAAAGGGATTGGAAACGGTATTTCGCTGATCATTATGATTGGTATAATTGCACGACTACCCTTTGCTTTAGCGGCTGAGTTTTTTCAAAGAGCAGAGGAGATGGCCGGAGGACTTGTTATGTTTCTTGTAGAAATGGTTATATTGTTCGTTGTTTTCATGTTCTCAATACTGCTAGTTCAGGGAACCCGAAGGATTCCTGTTCAGTATGCTAAGAGAATAGTTGGCAACAAGCAGTATGGTGGTGTTCGCCAGTATATACCTTTAAAGGTTAACTCTGCTGGTGTAATGCCTATCATTTTTGCACAGGCACTAATGTTTCTCCCAATGATGCTTGCAAGTTTTGACACAAGTGCTACCACTGGTATTGCGGCTGCATTTTCAGATTTTACCGGATTTTGGTATAACTTTACGTTTGCCTTGCTCATCATTGCTTTCACGTATTTTTACACTGCTGTTACCATTAATCCTAACCAAATGGCTGAGGATATGAAGAAAAATGGAGGTTTTATCCCAGGGGTAAAACCAGGGCGTAAAACTGTTGAGTTTCTTGATAATATTATGTCAAAAATTACACTCCCCGGTTCCATCTTTCTTGCATTAATTGCTATTCTGCCAGCATTTGCCAGGATATTGGGTGTTAACAATCAGTTCGCCCAGTTTTTTGGAGGTACTTCATTACTTATTTTAGTAGGTGTTGTACTTGATACACTTCAGCAAATTGAGAGTCACTTGCTGATGAGACACTATGATGGATTGATGAAGACAGGAAGGATTAAAGGAAAGTCTGGAATGTAATGTTCCAGCATAAGTTCTTTTGGTAATGCATAATATAAAGACGGAAGAAGAGATTGATATCCTTAAACAGAATGCCGATTTAGTATCGCGCACTTTGGCTGAGGTAGGGAAGAATATTAAACCAGGAGTCTCAACCCTTGAACTCGATAGCATAGCAGAGCAGTTCATAAGAGATCATGGAGCTGTTCCAGGGTTTTTAGGATTCAATGGATATCCCAATACCCTCTGTATTTCTATAAACAGTGAGGTTGTTCATGGAATTCCGTCAAAGTATCAACTTAAAGAAGGTGATATAGTTTCTGTTGACTGCGGAACAAAGTATAAAGGTCTATACGGCGATTCAGCTTATAGTTTTGCAGTTGCACCCGTTTCAGAATCTGTTAAAAAACTTTTAAGGGTAACAGAAGAGAGCCTTTATAAGGGGATTGAGATGGCTATTGATGGTAATAGGGTAGGCGATATTTCGCATGCAGTTCAGAGACATGCCGAGTCTAATGGCTTTTCAGTTGTTCGTGAGTTAGTTGGACACGGGATTGGCAAAGAAATGCACGAGAGACCCGAAGTCCCAAATTATGGGAATAAAGGGAAGGGTCCGAAGTTGCGATCAAGAATGGCAATTTGCATTGAACCAATGATAAACCTTGGAACAAAGAATATCTACCAAGAGGACGATGGATGGACTATTAGAACATACGATAGAAAACCCTCGGCTCATTTTGAGCTCACGGTAGTTGTACAGAAGGACAAAGCCAATGTGCTATCAACCTTCAAGTACATTGAGGAGTTCTATGAATTAAAATAAAACTTAAGTTGTGATATGGCCAAACAATCTGCCATAGAGAGAGACGGAATTATTATTGAAGCCCTATCTAATGCAATGTTTAGGGTAGAATTAGAAAATGGACATGTAATTACTGCCCATATTTCAGGTAAAATGCGTATGCATTATATCAAAATTCTGCCAGGAGATAAGGTTAAGGTTGAAATGTCACCTTATGACTTGACCAAGGGCCGCATAACTTTCCGTTATAAATAGTTAATTGATAATAATAAGTAACGATGAAAGTAAGAACATCAGTTAAAAAGCGCAGTGACGATTGTATAATTGTAAAGCGCAAAGGGCGTTTGTACGTGATTAATAAAAAAAATCCAAAGTTTAAACAACGCCAAGGATAATTTACTAACTTTGTACCCTAATTTTTTTAAGGAAATAATATGGCACGTATAGTAGGTGTTGATTTACCCAAAAATAAACGAGGCGAAGTAGCTCTTACCTATATTTTTGGTATAGGGCGAAGCAGTGCCCGTAAAATTCTCGAAGGCGCAGGTGTGGATATAAACGCCAAAGTAAGCGAATGGAATGATGATGATATCAATAAGATTCGTACTGTTCTTAACGAGACCCATAAAGTTGAGGGTGAACTTCGTTCATCGGTACAACTAAATATAAAGCGTTTGATGGATATTGGCTGCTATAGAGGTATTCGTCATCGTATTGGATTACCTGTAAGGGGTCAGAGCACCAAGAACAATGCGAGAACCCGTAAGGGCAGGAAGAAAACCGTTGCCAACAAGAAGAAAGCTACTAAATAGATTATAGATTATGGCAAAGAAAACAGGATCAGCTAAAAAGAGAGTTGTAAAGGTTGAGGCTTTAGGAATGGCACATATCCATTCATCGTTCAACAACATTATCGTTACTCTGACTAATGGTACAGGACAAGTTATTTCATGGTCGTCTTCAGGCAAGATGGGATTTAGAGGTTCTAAAAAGAATACCCCCTATGCAGCTCAAACCGCCGCTGGTGATTGCGCGAAAGTAGCATTCGATCTCGGTCTTCGTAAGGTAAAAGTTTACGTTAAAGGCCCTGGTTCAGGTCGCGAGTCGGCAATACGAACAATCCATTCTGCTGGCATTGAAGTAACTGAGATAGTTGATGTAACCCCATTACCACACAACGGTTGTCGCCCTCCTAAGCGGAGAAGGGTGTAATTGCCGAGGTGTTTTCACAGAATAATAAAACTAAAGAGGAATGGCAAGATATACTGGACCAACCACTAGAATTGCAAGGAAACTAGGGGAGCCAATTTTTGGACCCGATAAGGTTCTAGAAAAGAAGAATTACCCCCCAGGAATGCATGGGCAAACTAAAAAGCGAAAAAAAGTATCGGAGTACGGTACACAGCTTCTTGAGAAGCAGAAAGCTAAGTTTACCTATGGTCTTCTTGAAAAGCAGTTTTTTAATACGTTTAAAAA
>CALGIR010000290.1 GCA_937915475.1 uncultured Bacteroidales bacterium | reverse complement strand
GTACACCGATTTGGGTGATATACCCTACGATAATGCCAATGGGAACAGAATGCGCCTGTGGCAATACTATGAAAACGAGGTAAACCAAACCCTGTTTGCTACCATTACGCACAAACATTCGTTCAATCAGCCTGGGCACAGCCTGGTATCGTCGTTTAACTATTCATTCCGGCGTAAGGACGAGGTGTTCTATTTTACAAATAAAATGTATAATCCAAATTTTATAGGGACAGATACTACGGGCTTACTGGCCGACGAGAATATTTTCGACCTGACGGTTGATTACTCAAAGCCATTAAAATCGGGTAGGCTAGAGGTAGGGACAAAGCAACGTGCAAGGATTTTTCCCAATAACATCTACTTTAAACCAGGCGATAATTCAATACTCGACCCAGGCCTTGCAGGGAGCGCAGAGTACAGGGAGTGGCTTTCGGCAGTTTATGGCACTTACATTTACGAGCGTAAAAAACTTGAGCTTGAGGCAGGCCTCAGGTTAGAGTATGCAAATGTTGACTATTTGGTGGACCCTAACCATAGCGTTTACAGTAGTACGGGGTTTGATTATATCGACCCATTCCCAAATGTTAGAGCAACCTGGCTAATTAGTAATAACAGCAGGTTATCAGCATTCTATAATAGGCGTGTAGATAGGCCAGACGAGAAGGAGCTAAGAACTTTTCCAACCTATGCAAGCCCCGAAATCCTCTCAATGGGTAATCCAAATCTACAGCCTCAGTTTACCCAGTCGGTAGAATTGGGGTTTAGGCAATCGTGGAGTGGGGGATATCTATACAGCGCAGCTTACCATAGGATGTCGACCAGTATACTGACTAAGATTATTACTGAGGGCCCAACGCTAAACCTGCTGACGCAGGTTAATCAGAATGCTGATAAGGGGCAAAATACGGGGATAGAACTTGTGCTAAACCAGCAACTAACTAGTAAAATAAGGCTTAACGCCAATGGCAATATATACAGGAATAATATTGGGGCTTTTACCATTGTAAATGCTTATCCAAACAATAATGCAGCAACATTTACTGGGGAGGAGCAAACAATTATTGCAGGTAACGCTAAGGTTAACCTAATTGCTAATATTCTGAAAGATACTGAACTTCAGATAACAGGTATTTACCTTGCTCCAGATATTATTCCGCAGGGAAAAATTCTTGCTCGTTACTCTATCGATGCAGGTTTAACCAAAAAGATACAGAAGGGCAAGGGGGAACTATTTATAAATGCAAGCGATATTTTAAATACCCTTGTAATACGGTATGAGATTGAGGGTACAACCTTTAATCTGATTTCCGATGACTACTACGAAACTCAGGTAGTACGAATAGGCTACCAGTACAGGTTTTAGTTTGGCTAATACAATTTTTTTATCTTTCGGGTATCAATATCAAACACAATTAGCGTATCGGCAAAACCACCATCATTGATAAATTTGTTCATTAGCTCATTGGTAAAAGGGGTGTTGAAGTAACGCTCCTTTGCATTATTGGTTGAATCGGGAATCAAACCAATAGAATTGGCTAATGTAAGGGTATCGGCATCTCCTAAACCTTTAATAAAGAAATAGTCTTTTTGCTTAAACCCAAGGTAAACAGTCCAATAGCCATTTTCATCAAGACCATTGAAAAAGTAATAATCATTTGATTTTTTGACAATCAAACTGTCAGAGAGTTCGTACTTAATCGTTGTGGTTTTGTTTCCCAATGAATCAATCCTTTCGCTAATCCATTTGTCATTGTTTATTGTATGGGTTTCATTCTCTGCTGTCCATACACCCTGCATAGGCTTCGGAACACTGGGATAATCCTTTGCATCAACCGGAACTGGTTGAGAAAAATAATGGGTTATGCAGGATGATAAAGCAATTGCTAAGATGATAGCTAGTACTGGACTGACCTTTTTCATCGTATTTGAGTTTTAGTACATTTACGTAAAATGCATAACATTGAGTAAAATCCTATTACTGTTCAAACCAAAGTTATCCATTATTTCATTTCAAGTCAACCTTGCGGTAAAAAACATTGCATAAAAAAAGCCGAGATAGACTCGGCTTTTTAATATATTGTATGGAATTAGGTTAGAAGATATGGTAACTTACGGCAACACCTACTGTAACCACTGATGCCATAACCATTAGTTTGATAAGGATGTTTAGGCTCGGGCCAGATGTATCCTTTAATGGGTCGCCAACAGTATCGCCAATAATAGTTGCTTTATGACTATCAGAACCAGTGCCGCCCAAATGACCTTCTTCAACGTATTTTTTGGCATTATCCCAAGCACCACCAGAATTGGCCATGAATATTGCCAAGGCAAATCCGCTAGATATGGTGCCAAGTAGTAATCCTGCAATGCCAGGAACTCCAAAAATAAGACCTACAATAACAGGAAGAAGAAGTGC
>CALGIR010000289.1 GCA_937915475.1 uncultured Bacteroidales bacterium | reverse complement strand
TCGCAACACGAATTGTTTATCCCAAAATGTGTTTTTTTACCGGACACGAATGTTTTCAAAAGGCTTTTTTGAGCTAAATACGATAGTGCTGAAAAATAAATTTTGTAGTTCGCCCGCTAATTGTTTTACTTTGTCCCAATTTTATACCATAATTATAAGAACAACGTAATGATAAAGAACCTTGTGATAGTTGAGTCCCCTGCCAAAGCCAAGACCATTGAAAAATTTCTCGGGAAAGATTTTACCGTAAAGTCGAGTTTTGGGCATATTCGTGACCTATCAAAAAAACAGCTAGGCGTAAATGTCAATGATAACTACCAACCAGAATATATTGTTAGCCCCGATAAAACTAAGATAGTTGATGAGCTTAAAAAACTTGCCAAAAAATCGTCAACTGTTTGGCTTGCATCTGATGAGGACCGAGAAGGAGAAGCTATTGCATGGCATCTCAGTGAAGTACTAAAGTTAGACCCTGATAAAACCAAAAGAATTGTCTTTCATGAAATTACGAAAGAGGCAATTGAAAAAGCGGTGAAAAACCCTAGAGGTATAAACTATGATTTAGTTAATGCACAGCAAGCAAGGCGTATACTCGATAGAATTGTAGGTTTTGAGGTATCTCCAATACTTTGGAGAAAGGTAAAACCATCGCTCTCTGCAGGTAGAGTTCAATCCGTTGCAGTTAGATTAGTTGTTGAGCGCGAACGTGAAATAATCAACTTTAAAAGCAATTCGTTTTTTAGGGTTGTAGGTATTTTTGAGGGCAACGCAAAACTAAAGGCTGAGCTAAACACTAGGCTCGATTCGGTAAAAAAAGCATCAGAATTCCTTGCCGATTGCAAATCGGCTGAGTATAAAATATCCGATGTTACCAAAAAACCATCAAAAAGGAGTCCCGCGCCACCCTTTACAACCTCAACACTTCAGCAAGAAGCCAGCCGCAAGCTTAGCTTTTCTGTTTCACAAACAATGACCGTTGCGCAAAGACTCTACGAGGCAGGACACATAACCTACATGCGTACAGACTCTGTTACCCTATCGGCAAACGCTATACAAGGGGCAAAAAATGTTATTACTAGTGAATATGGAGAGAAATACCATCAGGTAAGGGCTTACAAAACCAAGTCAAAAGGAGCACAAGAGGCACACGAAGCCATTAGACCAACCTATCTTAAAAAACAAAAAATAGCAGGAAACAGCTCTGAGCAACGCCTCTACGATTTAATCTGGAAAAGAACCGTTGTCTCACAAATGAGCGATGCTAAGCTTGAAAAAACAACGGCTACTATAGATATTTCCACATCAGAAAATAAGTTTATCGCATCGGGTGAAGTTTTACTCTTTGATGGTTTCTTAAGGGTTTACTTTGAATCTACCGACGACGAGAACGAAGATACTGCCAAGGATATGCTACCACCGCTTAAGGCTGGCGAGATGCTAAAGGCTTTAGAAATTAGTGCAACCGAACGTTTTACTCAACGTCCACCTCGCTATGCAGAAGCAAGCTTGGTAAAAAAACTTGAAGAACTTGGCATTGGTCGACCTTCCACCTATGCTCCCACCCTCTCTACAATAGTCTCAAGAGGATATGTTCTAAAAGAGGATAGGGATGGAGCTGAAAGAAAGTATAAGGTGCTAATTCTTAAAAAAGGAGATATCACCGAAACGAACAAAACCGAAATACACGGCACTGAAAAATCAAAACTTTTCCCCAGTGATATTGGAATGGTTGTAAATGATTTTTTGGTAGAGCATTTCACAAAAATTGTAGACTACAACTTTACAGCAACCGTTGAAAAGGAGTTTGACGAAATAGCCATTGGAAACCTAGAATGGGCTGATATGATTGACAGGTTTTACAAACCTTTTCATAAAACTGTTGAAAAAACTTTAAAGGAATCGGATTATTCCAAGGGCGAAAGAACACTTGGTACCGACCCGAAAACTGGAAAACCAGTTATCGTGCGAATTGGCCGCTTTGGCCCATTGGCCCAAATTGGTGAAGGCAAAGACAAAGAGGATGAAAAACCACAGTTTGCCAGTCTTCTCAAAGGGCAGTTAATCGAATCGATTACCCTTGAAGAAGCATTAGAACTTTTTAAACTACCACGAACCGTTGGACAATACGAAGATAAAGATGTGGTAATTGGGGTTGGCCGCTTTGGCCCCTACGTTAGGCATAACTCAAAATTCACTTCTCTAAAGAAAACGGACGATCCTCTGGAAATAGAACTCAACAGGGCCATTGAACTAATTGAAGAGCATAGACAAAAGGAAAAAGAGAAGTATATCAAAAGTTTCGAGAACGATCCCGAAATGGAAGTTCTCAATGGCCGATGGGGAGCATACATCAAATACAAATCAAAAAACTATAAAATACCAAAGGATACGGTTGCACAAGATCTTACATACGATGATTGTCTGAAAATTGTGGAGAGCCAACCTGCATCAAAGAGCAGAAAGGGCAAGGCAACAACTAAACGCAAAACAAAAAAATGAACCTTGCCCATTACTTCGATCCATCAGAAGCACTCCCAAACCCTCTTGGCTTAAGTAAAGATGCCTCTTTGTTTGGAAAGTTAAGCAAAGCATCTATAACCGAAAACTTAACCATAGACAATAATACATTGGTGATTTTCGGAGTAGCCGAAAGCAGAAACTCGAACAACCCTGGAGCTACAAATGCTCCAGAGGGCATTCGTAAATTCCTCTATGCATTATCAGGGGCTTCCATTAAAAAGAGACTAATTGATCTTGGCAACCTAAAGCAGACAGCAACTCCAGCCGACACCTACATGGCTGTTCGCGATGTAATTGCCTTTCTAACCAGTAAAGGAGCTACGGTAATTGTCCTTGGCGGAACCCAAGAAATCACGTGGCCAATTTATCAGGCTGTACTAGAGAACCAACGACAGGTTAACCTAAGCATTGCCGACCATAGCATTGACCTTGGAAATAACGATGGCGATTTCTCCTCAACCTGCTTTGCCGATAAGCTGATTGCTGAAAGTCCCGATAAACTTTTTAATCTAAACTTCATTGGCTTCCAGGGATACCTTGTTAATAACCATCATATTAAATTTTTACAGAGCAAAAACCACGAGTTTTATAGACTAGGATATGTTCGAAGTGCTATGACTGAGGTAGAACCAACCCTTCGCGACTCCGATATACTAAGTTTCGATATGGGGTGCATTAAGCAGAGTGACTCGCCTGGAAGTATTTATCCATCACCCAACGGGTTTTACTCCGAAGAGGTTTGCCAACTATCGCGGTATGCAGGACTGAGTCCTAGAGTGAAGGTTTTTGGAGTTTTCGAACTCAATACTATTAGCGACCTAAACCATCAAAGTTGTCATCTGGCTGCGCAGATTATTTGGCACTTCGTTGATGCTTTCAACCAAAAAAAGAGAAACTCTAACATTACCACATCAACAGAAGGTTTAAAAAGATATTACATAAATAGTCCTATTCCCAACGTTGATTTAATATTTTTGCATAATACACTTAACGACACTTGGTGGATTGAGATCCCCGAATCGGAAAAAAACGCTAGTCATATTTTAGCCTGCTCCTACAACGATTATAAAAGGGCAAGTAGTGGAGATGTTCCCGATCGTTGGCTGCAAGCATTAAAAAAATTAACATGAATCTTTCCTCCCATTAATGGGAAGAAAGAACAATTTGGTCATTCAATATTTGCACTTGGTATAAAAACAAGCAACAGGAAAAACATTTAAATCAAATCCAAGTATAAGTTAATGTTGTTTTGTTGAGGTTTATCAACATATAATTGTTAATAATGTTTGTTGGAGAAAAATATTTTTAGTTACTTTACCTTCATTGTTAAGTTATGTACAATATGGGCTTAAGGCACAATTTGATGAAGAAAATTTTTCTTACGATATTGCTTTTTACATCCTTGTCCCTTTGGGCTCAACAAGATCCTTTGTTTAGTCACAATATGTTTAACCAAATGGCCATAAACCCTGCTTATGCGGGCAGTAGCGATATGATTTGTGCTACCGCCATTAACCGTTTACAGTGGACAGGGTTTGGCGAAGGAGCCCCTAATGTAACAGTAGTTAATGTTAATGCTGCCATTAAGCCATTTGGCCTTTCAAGCGGAGTTGGCCTAAATATCCTTAATGATCAGTTTGGTTTTAACAAAGACCTTGGAGTAAGCTTATCGTATGCTGTTCGGTTTAAAGTAAGCGGTGGGGGTACACTCGCCATTGGGCTTAACGG
>CALGIR010000288.1 GCA_937915475.1 uncultured Bacteroidales bacterium | reverse complement strand
CGGCTAAAGCCTTGGGGGTTATGCGGTGCCAATCATTTTTTATCATCCAACGGAAGATTTAATTGGCGTTAGTCAAAAAGTGGCTCAGCATATCGATATAATGCCTACGGTTTTGGCGTATCTAAACTATGACAAACCATACTTTGCCTTTGGTAAGGATCTTTTAAGTGATGAGTCCGATGATTATGCCATTAGCTACACGAGTTCAACCTATCAGTTTGTAAATGGCGATATGCTGCTGTATTTTAATGGACAGAACATAATTGGTGCTTATAGCTATAAAACAGATAGCCTGCTAAAAAATAATTTTGTAGATCAGAATGATTTTGCGGGCAGTAAGCATGAGCAGTTGCTAAAGGGCATTATACAGCAATATCATAACAGGATGATTGATGATAAATTGATACCCGAAAAGTAGCAATAACCCTAATTATAAACTCTCAGAAGGGAACCATGCAAAGATATTCTGTATCTTTTAAGCGGATGCCCCTTGTTGGCTTGCCCAAAATTTAGTAAGGAATAAGTGGTTTCGCAGTGTGGGCAAGTTGCGTTGCTTGAATCATCATCGTCAAGAGTTACGGCAGTACTTATATTGATATGTTGAGGGCATGTAGCATCGAAGGCAAAGAACTCTTCAAGATTTTTCCTATAAATAATAATCCCATTTTTGTTATATCCCTCGTTGGGGTACATTATTGCATTGTTAATGGCGTTTAGGCCATAATACTGCGGGAACGAGAGGTTTATGGAAAAATCAACATAAACATGCGGTACTATCATGGGTTCCTCCTTAATGCACGACCAAAATACTTGTGGAATAACAAGCAGTACAAGGATTATCGTTATCTTTGTAGATTTCATTGTCTGATTTTTGGCAAATGTAGATAATTGTCTTTAAAGGCTAAACGTATTTATGTTATAAATAGTTTACAGTAAATGGTTCTTAGGTTAATGATTCGAAAGTTTCGACTTCCCCTCTTCTTTTTATCGTTGATATTAATTAACTTTGGAACTGTTTCGTGTGCGAAAAAAATATACCCATCGGGACTTGAGGGTAATTTAATGGGGAACCAGGGTGGCTTTAAAAGAGAGCAGAAAAAGCGGGAGAGGGTTGCCCGAAGGGCAAAAAGGAAAGCCCTAAGGCTAGAGCGAAAGGCAAACAGACCTCAGCTTAAGCGGAAAGCAGAGGCTAAAAAGGTGCAAAAAAAGATGATTCGGCATCATAAAGAGAATCAACATCCCGATGTACAGGCACGAATGAAACAGAATGAGCGAGAGACACGACGTAATTATGCATCACAAAAATCGCTTAAAGAAAAACTAATGTTTTGGAAACGCAATAAGTGTAAATAAAATGGAATTAGACAGTATAATTTTCATAGTTATTGCAATAGTTCTGGCGATTGTGAATGCGGTTGCTCAGAAGAAAAAGAAGGACCAACAAAAGCAAACTGCGCATAAGATTGTTCGGAATCCTGAGCAGTACGTGCCTAATGAAGAGGGTATAACTGTTGCCCATTTGGAAGATGAGGGCAATGAGCACAGTTACGATTCCTTAGGTTTAATACGCGCACATGAGGGAGTACCAACATCATTTAAAGCAGACGAATTTGAGAGCGATGAAGATGAAGTTGAGGTGCAAAAAGAGGTTCAGTTAACGGATTTCCAGTTAAAAATGCAAGATCGTGATCAGGCATCCATGCAAGGCGGTGCTGTTGAGAAGTATAGGGTTAATGAGTTTGATGATGATAGTATTGCCTCTACGGAGATAGGTAATGCGAAAACTCTAGAGGAGGAGGAGTTGGCCTTTGACGAATCTCGCAACTATTTTTTAAAAGAATTTGATGCAAAAAAAGCAATAGTTTATTCAGAAATAATTAGGCCAAAATATTTCTCTATTTGAGTAAGCTTCTAATTTTGTTTTATTTACAATAAAATTTGTATCTTTACAGCGGAAAAGAGTTCCGAGATATTCGGGATTCTTTTTTATTATTTACCCTTTCAAGTAGTATAATTAATGAGATTGACATATGTCTAAAGTTACCTATTTAACAAAGGAAGGTTTGGATAGACTCCATAAAGAGTTGGAGCAGTATCGTACCGTTGAAAGACCTGCAATTACGCAAATGATTGCCGAGGCGCGCGATAAAGGTGATTTGTCTGAAAATGCAGAGTATGATGCTGCAAAAGAGGCACAAGGTATGCTTGAGATGAAAATTGCCAAACTTGAGGATACTATTGCTAAGTCAAGAATTATTGATGAGAGCAAGATAGGCACTGATAAGGTGCAAATACTCAATAAAGTTAAGCTTAAGAATAAAAGCAATAATGCTATGGTGGAGTATATCATTGTAGCAGAGAGCGAAGCGAACATTAAGGAGGGGAAACTTTCCATTGGAACTCCCATAGCCAAAGCCTTACTTGGGAGAAAGGAGGGTGAGTCTGTTGAGGTTCAAATTCCTTCAGGAACTGTTGCGTTTGAGATTATCAAAATATCAAGGTAAACCAAAAGCGTTAGAACTATGGCAACTATCTTCTCAAAAATTGCAGCTGGCGAAATCCCTTCGTACAAGGTTGCTGAGGACAATCGCTATTTTGCCTTTCTCGATATAAACCCGTTGGTAAAGGGGCATGTTTTGGTTATTCCTAAGCAGGAGGTTGACTATATTTTTGATGTTGATGATAAAACCCTAGCCGATATGATGGTGTTTGCAAAGCGGATTGCTAAAGCCATTGAGCGTGTTGTGCCCTGTAAAAGGATTGGTGTGGCTGTTCTTGGGTTAGAAGTTCCGCATGCACATATTCATCTTGTTCCGTTAAATAGCGAGGCCGATATAAGTTTTCAAAAGCCAAGGGCAAAGTTAAGTCCCGATGAGTTTAGCGAGTTGGCTAAGCAAATATCCGAAGCAATAGTGTAAGCATAAAAGAGCATAAACCTAGTGCAGCCCAAAAAGGCTGCATTTTTGTTTTTAGGTCAACTGCAATGTTATAATTATTGGTTATTATTCGTAAATTCTGCATAACTTTCAAGTGTTTTTAAATTTATCAGCTTAAACTAGTTTTGTAATGCTTGTTAAAACATACGGAAGCGCAGTTCATGGCATTAAGGCAACTACCATAACCATTGAGGTTAGTGTAGCACAGGGCATTAATTTTTTTCTTGTTGGATTACCCGATAATGCTGTAAGGGAGAGCCAGCAACGAATTGCTACTGCCCTCGAATCTGTAAAGAGGAAAATGCCCAAAAGGAGAGTGGTTATCAATATGGCACCTGCGGATATCCGTAAGGAGGGTGCTTCGTACGATTTGCCACTAGCTATTGGTATACTTGCTGCATCGGAGCAGATTAAATCTGATAATCTTGCAGAATACGTAATCATGGGCGAATTATCGCTTGACGGAACGGTACAGCCTATTAAAGGAATATTACCCATCGCTATTCAGGCTCGTGAGGAAGGGTTTAAGGGTTTGATTGTTCCGAAGGGTAACGCTCGTGAGGCTGCTGTTGTTAATAATATTGATGTTTATGGGGTTGAAAACATCGCTCAGGTTATGGACTTTTTTAATGGAACGAGTACTCTCGAACCCACTTTTGTTGATACTAGAGAAGAGTTTGTTCAGCATGCCAACGAGTACGATGTTGATTTTTCCGACGTAAAAGGCCAGGAAAATGTGAAGCGAGCATTTGAGGTTGCTGCTGCTGGTGGTCATAATCTGATTATGATAGGTCCTCCTGGGGCTGGCAAAACCATGTTGGCTAAACGTTTACCAACAATTATTCCGCCCCTTACCCTTCGCGAAGCATTGGAGACTACTAAAATACATTCTGTTGCCGGTAAAATTGATAGTGATACCTCACTCATGACTCGCCGTCCTTTCCGTAGTCCTCATCATACCATATCCGATGTGGCCCTTGTTGGTGGGGGTACATATCCTCAGCCTGGCGAAATTTCATTGTCGCATAATGGTGTTCTTTTCTTAGATGAGCTGCCCGAGTTTAAGCGAACCGTGCTTGAGGTAATGCGTCAACCGCTTGAGGATAGGGTGATTACCATATCGAGAGCAAAGCTCTCAGTAGAATACCCTGCATCGTTTATGCTTGTTGCATCTATGAACCCTTGCCCTTGTGGCTACTATAACCATCCCGATAAGGATTGTGTATGCTCGCACGGGGTTGTGCAAAAATATCTTAATAAAATATCGGGGCCATTGCTCGATAGAATAGATATTCACGTTGAGGTTGTGCCTGTTCCATTCGAAAAGTTATCCGATGCGCCAACTTCCGAAACATCCGCCAGCGTGCGGGAGCGAGTTGTGAAAGCACGGGAGATTCAAGCCGAGCGATTTATCGAGTGGAAAGACATATACTGCAATGCGCAAATGACAAGCAAGCTAATTAGAAGATTTTGTGTGCTGAACGATGCTGGAATTGCACTGCTTAAAAATGCAATGGAGCGTTTAGGCCTATCGGCTCGTGCATACGACAGAATACTTAAGGTTTCCAGAACTATTGCCGATTTGGAAGGGAGCGAAAGCATCAAGTCGGAGCATGTTGCTGAGGCAATTCAGTATCGGAGCCTCGATAGGGACACTTGGGCAGGATAATTATTAATTTAAGATATGCTTAACATCTTAGTGAAGAACAAATGGGCGTTTATCATTTGTGCTCTTGTACTATTTGGGGGCAATAGCCTCAATGCGCAGGAAGGTAATCCATATTTGGTGAACTATAGTTTGCCCAGCGATGTGGACAACCAGAACTGGGGTTTTGAGCAGGGTAATAATGGGGAGATTTTTGTTCTAAACCAGAGGGATATCTATTCCTTTGATGGTTTGCAATGGGAAAGCCTTGGTGTTAAGGGAAGACCCATAGCCTTTGCATTTAGCGATTTTCTTTTCTTCTGTACTGAGCAAGGCGTGGGTTATTTTGATACGAAAATCGATAGGCAACCCGTACAAAGGAATTTGATTGAGGTTACCAACGATAACTTTTACTATAAGTTTTCAAGGATCGATGGGGGATTGCTGGTGGTTTCGCCCACAACTATCTGTAGAATTAGCATAACCGATTCAATATTTGTCGATACAGTTTATCACGATGTTCGGCCAGAGGTTTTTATCTCGGATTTTTTCCAACTTGGGGGCAAAACCTACCATGTAAAGAATAGTTCGCTGGTTTACAAGAACATGCCCGATGGTGGTTATGAGATGTTGGCGGGGTTGCCCATTGGAGAGGATTTTACCTTTTCTTTCATTCATAATGATATTGCCTACTTTGGATCAACTTATAATAAGATTTATCGTTTCAACGGACAGGTTTTAAGCCAGTATATGTTTGCCGACCAGGAGTATGCCAATACAAGTATGCTAAACGGAGGAGTTTCTGTTGGAAATGGTTTAATTGCACTATCAACCCTAAACGGCGGTTGTCTTATTATTGATGAGGAAAATGGAGAAACCGTATCAACACTGAATCATCTTAACGGGTTACCCGACGACGAGGTCTTTTCTATCGGGATCGATAAGGGTAGTGGTTTGTGGGTATCGCACCCTATGGGACTTACCCGAGTCGATTTTTCGTTGCCAGTGAAGTCGATGAACCACTATCGTGGGCTTACGGGTAACATGCTTTCTTGTTATGAGTTTAGCGGTAAGTTATACGTGGGAACAGGCGATGGCCTTTTTTATTTGGATAAGCATTTAAGCTATAAGTCTGTTGATGTATTTGTTAAAACCTCAAAGTCTGGGGTGCCTGATAAGCCTAGTATTCCAGCTGAAAATAAACAGGATATTAACCAAAAACGGAAGGGGTTTATTGCGAGGCTTTTCTCGCGGAATGAAGCAGAACCTTCCAGTGTAAAAACAGCTCCCTTAAAGCGGAATGATTTAACAGAGGAGGAGCAATATTCCCAGGTTGAACTGCTGCGGAAGCGTATCTACAAACTTGAATCTGTTAGCCATATCTATAAAAAAGTAAGCGGATTAACTGGTAAAGTACGATTTCTAATTGAGGTGAACGAGCACCTATATGCAGCAACAAATTTTGGTCTATACAGGGTTAACGGTAATAGTGCAATTCATGTGGTTCCAGATTTAAACATCCTTTTTGCCCAAGAGTCGGAGGTGCAAAAAGGCAACATTCTTTTAGGCACAACAAAGGGAGCTTTTATTTATTCTGCCAACTCACCTAAAGGCACGTTAAAAGCCTTAACCGAGCAAATAGGTTCTGTTGTAAGTATCGCTCAACTAAATGCCAGTACCTATGCCCTGTCAAATGAGTTTGATGTATATACGGTTAGTATCGAGAAAGGAGTTAAGGTTGAAAAGATTGCAATGCCCGAGGGCGAGTTGGGCTCCCCTTACGTAAGAATGGTGCAGGGTAAACCCATGGTTTTTTATAAGAGCGGTTCATATGAACTGGAGAATGGTATTCTATCAAAAACCGATCGTTTCCTAGTCACTGGTGAGCCACAGTATTATCATTATCAGCAAGGGGTTTTATGGCAGCAAGCAAGCCTTAGTTGGCAAAGTTGGATTGATAATGATTTCAGCTTAAATGTTGATAGGCAACTGTTAAATCTTTTCGATAACCCCACATTTATTTATGTTTCAAATGCCAGTAACCTATACGTCATCAATGCTTATACCGATATTTATAAAATAGCTTCTTATCCAAACGACAGCATTGCAGAATCATTGAGTTTGTTTGTTAAGCACATAATCGGTAAGGATGGTAATATACTTAACCCAAGTAATATCAACTTAGATTATGCTAACAATGGCCTAAAAATACAGATAAGCGCACCGTCGTTTGTCCGCAAAGGAGCCGTTATATATCAGTATTTAGTTCAAGGGTTAACTTCCAACTGGACAGAGTGGAGTAACGACCCGTTTATACAGCTCCCCTTTATCCCCTCGGGGCATTATACCATTTTGATTAGAGCAAAAGATGTTATTGGAAATTATAGCAGCGTTGTAGAATTGCCCTTTGTTGTAAGACCTCCATTCTGGAAAACCACATGGTTTTATATTGCTTGTGGTGTGCTAATCGTTTTCTTGTTTCTAATGGTGATTAAACTTAGGGAACAGAGCCTTATAAAAGATAAACTCATGCTTGAACTTAAGGTAAAGCAGCGTACCCGAACTATTGAGAAGCAGAAACAGGCAATTGAGCAGCAGCGTGACCAAATTTTTAAGCAGAATGATGAGATTACCCAAAGCATTGCATATGCCCGTAGGATTCAATGGGGGGTTATGCCTTCTGAGGATATTATTGTAAATCTCATTGGCGATTACTTTATAATGCTTAGGCCTCGCGATATTGTAAGCGGCGATTTTTCCTGGATTAGTCAAAAGCGCGGCCTAGCAATTGTTGTTGCTGCCGATTGTACTGGTCATGGTGTTCCTGGCGCATTCATGAGCATGATGGGGGTTTCATTCCTAAATGATATTGTTAATGTTGATGGGATTGTACACCCTGATGCAATTTTGAATAATTTGAGGCAGAAGATTAAGGCTATTTTTGAGACAACAGGGCGCGATACAAAAATGCAGGATGGAATGGATGTAGCCATTTGTACAATCGATCAGAAGAACCATGAGTTATGGTATGCCGGAGCGTACAATCCGCTTTACATTATAAGGGAAGGGGCATTGATTGAGTATAAGGCCGACAGAATGCCCGTAGGTGCCCATCCAAAGGATAACGAGCAATTTACGATGCATAGGGTTGAACTAAAGCCTAATGATAGGCTTTATATGTTTTCCGATGGATATGTTTCCCAGTTTGGTGGCCCCAATGGAAGAAAGTTTATGGCAAAGCCATTTAAACAGCTGCTCCTTAAAACTTCAACCTTAACTATGGCCGAACAGAAAACCCAACTTGAGGATACAATAGATATGTGGCAATCTTCCTACGATCAGGTTGATGATATTCTGGTAATAGGCATTCAGGTTACATAGTCTATTTTAAGTAAAGTTGATGAACTTTCCTTTTAAAATCTTGTTTAACCCATGCACAAAATAACTAAGACAAATAATATGCAACTAAAAAGATTTTTATTCCTAGTCATTCTCATGTCAACCTTTGTTTCCGTGTTTGCACAGATAGATAATGCTGTGGTTTCGGGCATAGTGCGCCACGATCAATCAAAAGAGCCATTGCCCTATGTTAATATAGTTGTTACTGATAGTGAGGGCTGGTTTTTAACTGGAACAATTACTAACGAAAAAGGAATCTTTACTATTGAAGGTTTAAGCACTGGCAATTATTCAGTTAAGGTGTCGTATATAAGCTATGCTGAGCAAGTTTTACCCCTCCATGTTGGTAGGTTGAATAGTTTCCTTGATTTAGGAACCATTGTTTTGGCAGAATCTGCAACGGAACTCGAAGGGGTTACCGTAACCGCCGCAAGGGTCGAGGTTTCATCCAAAATGGATAAAAAAACATTTACAATTGACGATAACCTAAGCCAGCAAGGGGGTTCAGTATTGCAGGTTATGCAAAATTTACCGGGTGTTACCATCGATAGAGATGGAAAAATATTTCTTCGCGGTAGCGATAAGGTAACCATTTTAATTGACGGAAAGCAAACTGCCATAACCGGTATGGGTTCCCAATCGGGTCTCGATAATATTCCGGCTTCGGCAATAGCATCGATTGAAATTATTAATAATCCCTCAGCCAGGTACGATGCCAGCGGAATGGCAGGGATAGTTAATATTGTGTTTAAAAAAGACCAGGAGTTTGGCTGGAATGGAAAGGCTGGCTTAACCCTAGGGCTTGGGGCTTTAGCAGAGAAAGAACCCAATGTAGTTGGTATTCGCGACCAGTATCGCTTTACCCCAAAAATTAACCCTTCGTTCTCAGCTAACTATAAGCGAGAGAAAATAAACTTTTTTGTTCAAGCCGATTTGCTGTACCACAAGCAAATGATGAAGAATGAGTTCACGCTTCGTAGTTACGACAATGGCGAGAAGGTTTATCAGCAATTCCTTGAGAACAGAACGCAGCCCATATACAATATTAAGGCGGGGGTAGACTATAACCCGAACAGCAGGAATACGTTTACCTTCTCAGCGCTATTCAACCATAGA
>CALGIR010000287.1 GCA_937915475.1 uncultured Bacteroidales bacterium | reverse complement strand
TGCTTGTTTAGGGCCTCCTGTGCGTACGCATTGAAAAGATTGGAGAATCGTTTAGATACCCATAGTGTATACTTTTCGTCCTTCTCCTTCCCTTCTAAACCTGACAGGTTTTTAAAACCTGTCAGGTCTTCTCCCTCAGTTACCTCTTCAACTTCCTTTATTCTTACTAGCAAATGAAAATGGTTTCCCAGCAGGCACCAAGCAAACGTATTGGCTACAGGGTCGATGTGCCGTTCGTACAGCATCAGAAAATACTCATAGTTGCCAGAATTGTAAAAAAGATTTATCCCGTTCACACCCTTATTGTAGATGTGAAAATAGCTGCCAGGGGTTAAAGGTTGGGTTATGGTAGGCATAATCCTTCTCTTTTTATACAGCTCTGACAGGGTTTGGAACCCTGTCAGAGCTAATTATTAATCTACTATTCCCCACTCCAGCAGAAATCGAAATAGGAGCAGTTTTTGCAAATGCCTTTCTTTACCTTTGGGGGGCACTCCTCGCTTTCAATAATTGCTCTAATCTCTTCAACCACCCTCACAATTTCCTTCCTATCGCTGTCGGTCAGCTCAACAGTCTCAGTATGCCGCATTGTTGGGTAGTCAAGTTTTCCTGAAACACCCCTAATGCCCCTTTGCTCTAACTTCCATATATAGAACTTTACCTGCCACTGATGGGCATCCTCCAGTTTATCCGATTTTTTTGTTTCGTGAATCACTTTTTCAAACGGATCGTAGAAATCAATCCTTACCCCATCAACCTCAATCTCAGTAAACTTGCTAGCCCTGTACTGGTAAGTGGTCTCGTGTATCATCTTTCCCTCATACACCAAATCGGATGTATGCTCCATGCTAATACCATTGGCAAATAGCCAAAGCTTGCGATGGCATATCCAGAAGTAGGCAAAATGGGTTCCGGTAATATTCATCTTCAAATATTAATAGGTAATCACCCCTGACAGGGTTTGAAACCCTGTCAGGGGTTAAACTACAACTGATTCTCGTAATCAAAAGTCATCATTAGCTCAACTAGTCGGTTTTCAGCTTTTTCGAGGGCATCGGCAGATTCCTTTTTAGTTAGCACATACCCTGATGCGGGTAGCGTAACAAAAGTTTCAACGCCACTTAAATCTTCCTCAATAATTGGAATGGCTTTGTCCTCCTCTTCGTGACTTAACTTGGCACGTATGCTACCTGCAATTCTATTTGCATTATCGCTAATTGAAACAGCTAACGTTTCCATTAAGCTAAAGGTACGCGACTGGTTTGAGGTAATTGACCAGTTAATAATGGCATTGGCTAGTGCAGGTATTAGCTTATCCCTAGCATCCTTGGGTGCAACCAGACATTTACCAAACACATTTTCTATTTCTTCCCAACCATTTTCTCTTAAAGAGTCCTCTGTTTCTTGAGTTATTTCTGGTTCAAATGAATTTAGAGTAACACAAAAAAGTCTTCGTAAATCGATGGCAATATCTTGCACGAAAAGACCAGTAGCCCTGCGTTGGTCAGGAATCCATTTACGGCTTAAGCTTCGGTCTTTCCCTTCCAAGAACTCGGCAATTTGCTCTTTGGATAATTCATTGCCATTTGCATCCCGCACAATAACTAAATTATTAGGCCTATCGCTTCTGTCGAAAGAAGCATTTTCTCTATTTATTCCAGAAAGCAATGGGTGCAACCCTCTCATAGCCGAAATTGATAAAGGACTTCGCCTTTTGATTGTTCTCTCTTTCCCACCCTTAGCTGCTTTCATCCAACCACCAAATAACTGATCCGCATAGCTAGGGTTGCAGTTAGCATAAACTTCCCCTTCACCTAGCTCTCCTTTACTGTTAACTCCAAAAACAAAAGTAGTTGGTGCAGGGACCTCATTTATTACTGATGTTAACCTATCGATTAACGAACGCTTAATTTGCTGTCCGCTAGAATAGGGAATATACCTGCCAAATTGAGGGTCGTAATATCTTTTTTGACCATCCTCAACAGCAAAAACAGTATGTTCTGCTCTTTTTAAAGTTCTAATATAAATTGTGCTCATTTTAATTGTGTTTTAAGGTTATGAAATTCTCTCTTGGTAAGCGTAATCAAACTTCAGAAGCACAACGAAATAGCCAAAATCTTCGTTGTTCATTAGGTGAACCCTATCCCTAAGCTCGTTAAAAACTTGAAGACTGGATTCCTCCGTTTCTGAAATAATTTCAGTTAGTGCCTCTAAAAATAACTTCTTTGATTTAGAGGCAAATAGTTGTTTCAAAACGACGTTAGAACGTTTTGTTGAGCCTTTCTTATCGCCGGCTCTATACTCATATATTGCCTTTGCAATTTCGCGAGTATAATCTGACATTTCTTCCTTGTTTTTTGTAATCATAGCTAGTAACCAGGTTTTGTAAATCCTAAATGGAATTAGTTTATTTTCGTAATCTTTTTTTTCTGCATCACTTAAAACTTGTTCATACTCCTCGTCGGATTGGCTTTTACCCCGAACTACCTTAGGTCTTGAGAGACTAGGCATTCTATCTGAGTTGAAATATTTCCGAAGCCCTTCGGGTTCAAGAGTCTGAATACCAAAAGCCCCCATTTCACAAGCCCTTTTTATATGAATGCCATACATATTCTCGTAGTATGCTCTATCCTCAAGTACAGCATTATCGCCAAAAAGTTTTTTGTAGAAAGAGATGAGTTTTTGAGCCTGCTGAAACCGAAAAGGGAAAAACCCCATGGTTTTATTCGTCTGCCCAAGGCTAAAAACGTATCCTGTAAATGTTTGCTCAGGAAACTGTTTCGATAGATTGAAGAACAGCCTGCTCCATTTTACGGTTTCGATAACGGTTCCCGTTTTGTCGTTTTTAAAAAACCCAAGGTTATCAAGCGATGCAAAATCAAAATACTCTCTATAATCCTTGCTAAAAACGTAGTTAAGCCATTGGCCGTTCCAGCTGGTTATTTTGTTGCCAGCAAGTTTTTCCAAAGAGGGGTCATTTAAAAAACTTCGGTAAACTCTCCAACCCTCGTAAATTTTTAATAAAACTTCAGGTTGATTGAAAAGAATGGATAAACCACCAGCAACTCCTGCACTTAAACCGCTCCCAATCCAAGAGAGATAGATGTCGTTATCTTCGTACTCCAAACCAAGGTCAGTAATTAAGCCCGATGTTGTTGCAAACTCACCTACTTCCGATGCAGGAAAACCAATGGCAATACTTGCATCCCTTTCACCCTCACTAATTTTTGCATGAAGGTTCTCTAGTTTTTCTTTTCTTTCAGCCCCATCAAGCAAGTCGGGTTTCTGCCCCTTTTTCATCTGAACAAATGGCGAATTAGTTGGCCATTGCAAATATTTTTGATGATTAAAGAAAAGTTCGAAATACTCCTTCTCAAAAAACTCCTTTGCCGAGAGTTCCTTTTCAAATTTCTTATTATAGGCCTTTAAAAATGTACGCCCAGTATTTACTGTTATCATAGGCTTTTGGGTTTTAAATAATATTATGGTTCTCGTTAAAAGGTTGCCTTGCTTTATCAATATCAAACCCTAAATCGAAGCAATAGGAATGCGATGGAACTATATATGGCCTATTACCATACTCACATTGAGGGAAGTTTTTAACCTGCCAGTAGCGTGCGGGAATTTCAAGCATCATTCGTTCCTCAAAATCCGAATTTTGGTATTCCTCAATGTCAACATCCAGAATACAGCTCACGCTATCAATTTCAAGTAGCTCTAAAAGGTACGATTTGGGTCGATGAGTTAGATAATCGAGCACAATACGACCATCGTTTTTAAATATTGAGTGCGTTTCAATACTCATCACATCAACTTTGGGAAAAACAGCATCAATCTTTTGCTGTAACCCCCTTTCTCTAAGCAAATCGCCATTAGGAAGCACATCGAAGCTCGATTTTATAATATCCACATCGTATGGTAAGGCCTCCTTCCTATCGTCGGGCGGTGGAATTAGGTAAACTGGTTTATACTTACCAATGGTTTCGTTTGTTCGCTTACGGTTAACCCTGCCAAATCGCTGAATTAATGAGTCTAGTGGAGCTGTTTCGGTAATCATTAGGTCGAAGCTAATATCGAGGCTTACCTCAACAACCTGTGTGGCAATAGCAATACATGCTTTATCTGATGTGTTAAATTTAGAAATAGATTTGCCCAAATTATCTAGCCCAATAAGTTTTTTCTCTTTTATGTTCCTATCGCCCCGTTTAAACCTACTATGGATTAACAGGGAGGGAGTTTCTGGATATTTATCGCTAAAATATTCATATCGTTCCTGCGCCGATTTTACTCTGTTGCAAACAATTAGCACCTTTTTGTTTGCTCTAATGGCATCATCTAGTATTGCATCTGCATCATGCCAATCGTTTAGCTTGTGTATAGTATGTCTGTCAAACTTATCCAGCTCGGTTTCGGGCAGTGAAACCTCAAAAACATTTTCCTCCCCGAGGATATCAATAATCTGCTTGTAAAGGTCGGTAGGCATTGTGGCTGTACCAATATGAATCCGGCAGTTCAACCTGTTAAGTACTTCTACCATTTTAATTACAATGGCACGTGAAATTTCGGTGTATGTATGAATCTCGTCCAGAATTACATCGTTCCCCTTTAGGTCGAGAATTGTTGCCTCAAAAGCCCGTGTACCAAAAATAATACCCGCAATTTGATGAGGAGTTAGCACCTTGATAGCGGAGCCCATTAATCCTTGAAGCATTCGTTCCTCCTCGCCACCACTCCTCTTAGCAATACTAGATGCTGAGTGTAAAACCCTTATATCCAAATCTGCGTTGGTTGCCATTAAGTCGTTGGCCACCCTATTGTACATTGCATTTATTGATGCTTGGAATGGCAGAGTATAGAAAATCCGATTTTTACATCTACGAAAAAGGAAATCGGTTTTACCTGCTCCTGTACAAGCCACCACCATTGTATGCTTTTTACTGCTATTTGCATCCATTAGCGATAGCGGATAAAGTTCATGCTGCCTGTTAAAAAAATCAAGATTTGCTTTACTAAATAACCTTTCTGCCTGTACTTGGGTTTGGTCTAACATTGCCGATGCAAAATGGTCGGAGGTCATTAGTAATCCTTTCCATTCAGAAAAGCCTTGTTTCCTTACTACTTCTTCAGCATAATCTACCGCTTTGTAATAATTTTTCTCTGCCTCCTCTACACTTATATCATGTGTAGGTATTCCAAACGATGCAATGATGCTTAAAGCATCTTTCGACCAAACCTCCCAATCTGCTTTATGGATAGAAAACACATCTTCAAAACTCTCCTCTAAATCGAGTATCCCTTTCTTTCGGGGATCATTTTCAATTGATTTATGATGCGCAACTATCATCTCAATCAGTATTGGCTGAACATTTTCATCAAATAGCGATAAAAAGAAAAGGGAAGCCAATTCATGTCTAAAGGGCTTCTCCCCATCTCTTCTTTTGTAATTTGGCTTTAGCCTGTTCTGAAATATGGGACTAGCCTTTCCAATATCATGTATAATAGCACCATACCTTGCAATTTGCTTATCGAACCCATATACTTCGGCAGCTTTTTCAATGGCAGCTACTACATGGCATAAATGAGCATGTAATGTTGTATAATCGGGTTTACCCTTGGCTTTAAGGTGCTCGCAAACTACCATCACATAAAGTTTTTAACTGGATTACCCACTACCCTTAACCAGCCATGCATCGGTTCACCATTATTCAATCGGTTATACCCTACAAGGAACGAGTTCTCATTCTCTTCGAAAACCAGTTCGAACCCGAAAAACAGCTCCTCATTATCCTCAAAATCCTGCTGGGTTGTTTCAATTATACCCGAATCGGGATAAAGTATATCCTCGTTTCTGGCTAAGCAGATGTGCTGCTTCGAAGCAATTTCCGCATCTTCTTTACTAGTAAAGGCAAGGTATAGAACAGGATTAACCAAAACGCCTCTTCGAAGAATGGAATACGGTCTTGTGTACTCTTTTTTCTTCCCCTTACCCTTTTCGTTCCAACCTCTTGGTTGGGTTTGCTCCTGCTGTTGAGAAATTTGGGAATATCTAAGACGATGCCCTATAATTTTGTAAATTCCCCATTCCTTACTTAGCAACTCGGGGAATAGTTTCCGCTCAATTCCACCAACAATAGAGGGAGTTAAAAATTGCTGGCTATAGACTTCTTCATCCCTAACCGCTGTCCAAGGTTTAATGAAACCAAATGGCCCTGAGTATTTTACTATGTGCATAGTTTTATCTGTTTTTGCTTATAAACCTGTCAGATTTTTAAAGCCTGGCAGGTTTGAGTTAATGGTTGTTTATTATTATTTTATTGCTCCCAAACCAATACCCGTAGAGTTGCCTAAACCCACATTCCAAGCAAAAAGTTTTGTCTCTGGTTTGCCAACTATTTCTACTGGGCACCAACTACAAATATTATTGAGCTTGTTGTAAACAACATTTTTTCGTTTTGCAAATGGGGATGTGCTATCGAATCGAATTTCGAGTGATGAATCAACTAATCCCACCTCTTTCATCTTGGTTTGTAAAGTTTCCTTTAAATATTCACCTGCCTTTGGATCATCGTAAAGGATATGGTCAATTCTATTTTCAACCCTCCTTTTAATGAGTATGGGGCTTGCTACATGAAATGAGCTAATTCCTGATAAATCAGGATCATCCTGAATAATAATTTCAGTCACACTTAATCCATCAAACATTGTTGAATCTTGCTGAATTCCCGAAACAAGCCTTTTAATAACGTCAGCATCAAACGCGCTAAAAAAGAACGAACTGCCATTCTCAAATTGCAGCATGTTGTTGATCCCCTTACCCCCTGTTAGCCATGAAAACGAGAAGAGGGATACCTTGTCGTGCAGGTTATTCCACCCCAACCACTTATGAATTGTTCCAACAAGTTTACTTTGGTGGTCGAATGGGACAGGCTGCCCGTCGCTTTTAATTTTTAAGTGAATTCTCATAAAATTATTGTTTTAATTGTGTCTTTTTATCCATCCAAACCTTCATTTTTTCCCTTACATACTCCCTTAACCCCTCATCCTCAATCACCTCAACCTCGCCTGGTAGCCCCATAATAAACCGTCCTATGCCTTGGTAGGAGTAAACGTTGCCCTTAAACTGGAAAAGGTTTTCCGATTTGATTTTTTTGATATAAGGTATTGTATCGGGATGCTCCTCCTCCATTAACCTATGGGCGCGGGTGCTTAGGTTTAGCAATATGGGTATGGGCTTAGAGCCGCTCATGCCAAAGGCATCTACATATGTGGTGCCATGCAAGTTCTCAAATTGCCATGGTAACTCTGTGGTTTCCACATCGCCTATCCTATCGGTTTTGTACTGCTTTACCATTTGGGCTTCAACCTCAAAGGCAAGCAGGTAGGTATAATAGTTAACAAAGCGTATGGGTTCAACCAAGCGGTTGCTAGTGGTATTGCTGTTAACTGAGTGATATGCCCTGAGCCATATCTGGGTTCGGCCTGTTACGGCCTGTCTTACTCGGCTTATATTTTGGGAGATACTTTGATTGTACAGCGTTTCGGAAAGTTCTTCGATATCGGTAAGGGCGTATAGCTTGGTAAGCAGCGCCTTTTGCATAGGCGATTGAATTGAACTCCCTGCAATGACATCGCGAATGGCCGCTGCCTCTTCAATACTGAACACTATGAAATCCTCGGGCAAAACATTCTGCTTATCCACCCTGGGGATATAAAAAAACTGCTCGCGATTTTCTATCTCAAAGCCTAAGTTGCGCAGCAAAACAAAATAGCGCTCAATGGTTCTTTCCGATACATCGAAACTTTGGGCTAAATCGCTCTTTTTTACTCCAAAGTGTGATCGTAATCGGGATATTAACTGAAACACACGGAAGATTTTCTTCTGATCGTCCATAGCAAACAGTTTAGCTTACCGCTTTTAAAACTATACAAAAAAAGGGTCAGAAACAGTTTTTATGACCATTGTTTGCAAATAGCAACGGTAGCTACTCTTAATATTGAACCCTTTAATTTTGGTCTCACCATTTAGGTTTTCATGTACTACAATAGCAAGCATCAACCTAAATACGTTTTTTTGCAAAACGCTATAAAAATCTCAATTAAAACTTAAAGGTAAAAAACAGTAGCGACAACTACCGTCGCAAGGTGCTTTATGTTAATAGTTTTCCATTAACAAAGCATAACGCTTCATTAACACCACGAAAATGGAGACGAAACACCTTTTTGAAGTATTGCTTAGCTTAAATAAATCCCAGGCAGTTCAATATGCTCATACGCCTGGTTGCGGAGTTGGGGCTCAAAACCAGCATCAGTAATAACCTTTTGCATGCCGTAGGCATTAAGCCAGTTTGTTGCGCCTGCTGCGGATACCACGTTTTCCTCAATCATTATTGAGCCCATGTCATCGGCTCCTGCATGTAGGCACAGCTGCGCTACATCTATCCCCATAGTTAACCACGAGGCCTGTATATGCTTAATATTTGGCAGCATAATACGACTGATAGCCACCATGCGTATATGCTCATCAATTGATGTGGAGGAGGTTACACCCATTTGCTCCAGCTTTGTCCCTTTAGACTGATATGGCCAGCAAATGAATGCCGAGAAACCAATGTCATTATCGGTTTTTTGGCTCTGTAAATCGCGAACTTTAACAAGATGCTCAATTCGTTCCTCGATGGTTTCAATATGTCCATACATCATAGTTGCAGTTGTAAGCATCCCCATTTGCTGGGCCTCTGCCATAACATCGAACCATTGTTTGGCCGTAGGTTTTCCTGGAGAGAGTTTCTGCCTTACCCTATCAACCAATATCTCGGCACCACCACCAGGCAAACTCTCCAAACCTGCATCACGTAACTCCTTAAGCACCTGCGTGGTTGATGTTTTCTCTAACTTAGCAATATGAGCAATTTCTGGTGGACCAAGGGCATGGAGCTTTACCTGAGGATACTCCTTCTTTAATGCCGAAAAAAGATCTTTATAAAACCCTAAACCTAACTTGGGATGGAGTCCTCCCTGCAGAAGCAGCTGCTCGCCCCCCATGCTCAACATCTCGTTAATCTTAACTCTATACTCGTCAAGGGTTGTTGTATATGCTCTGCCATCGTTAATGGCACAATGAAAATTACAGAACTTGCATCCAGCAATGCATACATTGGTGATGTTTACATTCCTGTCGATTTGCCAAGTTACCTTATTGCTGGCCACATGGATTTTTCTTAGCTCATTCGCAATGAGCATCATAACCTCAAGAGGAGCATTGCGGTAAAGAAAAGCGCCCTCTTGGTTGGTTAAAAATTGGCCTTTGAGGGCTTTTGAATATATGGTTTTTATCTTCATGCTGTATTTACTATAATTGCACAAAGTTAAAAAAACGTTGTCACTAGCTCCAATCAAAACCAAACAAACTTTTAGGGTAACCTCCTAAATCTTAAAGTCAATTTACTATCTTTGTCAGTTAAACAACGAGTAAAACAGTAGGTTTAGACCCTACATAAAACTGCAATAGCATATGATCGACAATAAAATTGTTGTAGGTATAACCCAGGGCGATATTAATGGTATAGGTTACGAGGTTATTATTAAGACCCTCTCGGATAGTAGAATTAACGATCTTTGCATTCCCGTAATTTACGGTTCACCTAAAGTAGCAGCATACCATCGTAAAGCCATTAATTTTAGAAATTTTACCTTTAATCAGATTAAGGATATTGGCGAAGTAAACCCAAAGCGATCGAACATAATAAACTGCATGGACGACGACGTTCGTGTGGAACTGGGTAAAAACACTGAGATTGGCGGTGAGGGTTCAATTAGATCTCTAGAAGCGGCTGTAACCGACCTGAAAAACAGTAAAATTGATGTTTTAATTACGTCGCCAATTAACAAGCAAAATGTTAAGTCGGATACTTTCCAATTCCCAGGACACACAGAATTTCTAGCAAGTTCTTTCAGCTCAAGCGAAGTGCTTATGCTATTGGTAAGCGACCTCATGAGGGTTGGCGTGGTAACGGGGCATATCCCAATATCAGAGGTAGCCAAAAGCATTAGCCAAGAGCTTATTGTAAAAAAGCTTAGGATACTGAACAATAGCCTTATTAAAGATTTTGGCATTAGAAAGCCACGCATTGCTGTGCTTGGACTTAACCCCCATGCCGGCGACGGAGGTGTTTTGGGTAAGGAGGAGCAAGAAACCATTATCCCTGCCATTAATCAGGCTAATGAGGAGGATATACTTGCTCTTGGGCCATACTCATCCGATGGTTTTTTTGGTTCAGAGGGCTTTATGCGCTTCGATGCCATTCTGGCGATGTACCACGACCAGGGGTTAATACCATTTAAAGCACTCTCATTCGAAAGCGGGGTTAACTTTACAGCTGGCCTTTCCGTTGTAAGAACATCACCTGCACACGGTACTGCATACGAAATAACCGGTCAGGGTGTAGCATCAGAAACCTCGTTTCGGAATGCGCTATTCTTAGCCCTCGATGTTTTTAAAAATAGGCAAACCTATGCCAATCTAACCAAGAATCCACTTAAGGTTTCGAAACAAGAGTAACCCATAAAACTTAAAACCATGTACGAGTTTATTAGCGGAAATGTATTAGACCTTACCCCTGCCTATGTAGTTATTGAAACTTCAGGTATAGGGTATCAAATAAATATATCGCTTAATACATTCGCACTCCTCGAGGGAAAAAGTCAAACAATGCTTTACCTACACCTTGTGGTGAGAGATGATGCGCATTTGCTTTACGGTTTTTCGAGCAAAGAGGAGCGTGAGCTTTTCCGAAATTTAATAACCGTATCGGGTATAGGTGCAAACACTGCACGCGTTATTCTTTCGTCGTTTTCACCTGCCGAAATAATACAGGCAATTGCCCAAGGTGATATTAACCTGCTTCAGCAAATTAAGGGTATTGGGCTAAAAACAGCACAGCGCATTGTAATTGACCTAAAAGATAAAATTGCAAAAGGGAGCATCGGTCAAGATATTTTTGCCACCTCAAACAATACCATCCGACAAGAAGCGTTATCTGCATTAGTTATGTTAGGTTTTTCTAAGGCTGCTGCCGAAAAGCTCATTAGCAAAATTCTGAAGAATAATCCTAACCAAACTGTTGAAGGGATTGTTAAAAATGCGTTAAAAGGGCTGTAGCACCGTAATATATTTAATGTTTTCACCTTGAGATACACTGAAAGTTCAATCATAAAAGGTTTACTAAACCTTCCGATTATCCCTCTTGGTCTGCTATTGCTTTTCGCTGCTCCAGTTAAGGCTAATAGTTTTACAACAGGCAATATTGCTGTTTATTCCGATATCCTTACCCTCGCTCCTGACACAACTACACTCCAGTACCCAATACCGAGCGATGAGGACTTGCAGGAGAGTTCTCCTCTTTTTATGTCTTCGCCGCAGAACATCACCACCGAAGTAGAGTACGATCCGAAGACTAAATTATATACAATATACTATAAAATGGGGAACATTAACATCCGTACCCCAAGGGTGATGAGCGAAAATGAATATCGTCAGTTTCAGTTTGAGCAATCTATGCGCAGCTACTGGCAACAAAAGCAAAAAGGAGAAACTAGCTCACGGGGTTCAGGTATCTTACCTAGATTACAGGTTGGAGGCGAAACCTTCGATCGTATTTTCGGAAGCAATGTTATTGAGATTATACCACAGGGATCGGCAGAACTAGTTTTTGGGATCACTAGTTCAAACACCAAGAACTACCAAATAGCCGAAGATTTAAGAAAAAATACCACCTTCGACTTTCAGTCGAAGATACAGATGAACGTTAACGGTACTGTAGGCGAGAAGTTACGCATGGAGGTAAGCTACAACACCGAGGCAACCTTTGATTTTGAGAACAACGTTAAACTCGAATACACTGGTTTTGAAGATGAGATAATCCAAAAAATTGAAGCCGGTAACGTATCGATGCCCCTACCAGGCTCTCTAATAACTGGGAGCCATAGCCTCTTTGGTTTAAAAACTCAGCTTAGGTTCGGGCGATTAACCGTAACCAGCATCTTCTCTAAACAGAATAGCCAAAGCCAAGTAATGGAGGTTAGCGGCGGTGCACAAAGCAAAGAATTTGATATACAGGCCGACGAATACGAGGCAAATAAGCACTTTTTTCTGTCGCACTACTTCCGCGATACATACAACCAATCGTTGCAAAACCTGCCCATAGTAAATAGTGGTGTTAACATTACCCGTATTGAGGTATGGATGACCAATAAGCGAAATAACTTTGAGGAGACAAGGGATATGATTGCCTTTCACGACCTAGGTGAAAATCAGCAAAACATCTACTCAACTTCCAATTTTTCTCAGCAAATTGGAGGGTTTAACCAAAGCCCTGGCAACCAGGTAAACGATTTATACAACAAGATGACCAATGTTTACAGTGGGATTAGGAATATTTCTAACGCAACACAAATCCTTTCTGTGCTAGCAAACTTTAGCGGAGGAGTTGACTATGCAAAACTAGGTAACGCCCGAAAACTAAGCCAATCGGAATACACGCTAAACGCACAGCTAGGATATATTTCAATAAACACCTCACTAAATGGCGATGAGATTCTTGCCGTAGCCTATGAGAACACCCTAGGCGGAAAAACCTACCAAGTGGGCGAATTCTCTACCGATGGAATAACC
>CALGIR010000286.1 GCA_937915475.1 uncultured Bacteroidales bacterium | reverse complement strand
GTATTAATTACTCTTTATTGTTTTAAACCTTAATCTCGTTACCGCCAACCATTCCCCATGCTTCGCGCTCGTTGGGGGTAATGTGTATTTTGCGGTATTCATCAACTAAACCACTCCGATGGCACAGGTAAGTAACATTCTGCAAATTGCCCTTACTATTTACATAGGGCATTGAGCCTGTAATAATGTTTATGTTATAGCTTATGGCAAACGATTTAAACTTTTCGAGTAGAGGTGCGGTATACTTTGCCAATTCTCTCATTGCCTCAGCGGTCCCCATATCGTTGAAGGGAGCCATTAGTGGGGCATTGAAGAATTCAGGGAAAAGCGCAAAATCGGACTGATAATCGCTAACCGCATCAACAAAGAATTCAATCTGCTCAACCAGTGAATCGAACGAATGGTGTGTTCGCATTTGCCACTGCACCAACCCCAACCTGACGGTTGTTTTCGAAGCATTTATGGTGCTCTCCTCCTTTTCGTAATAGATGTTATGCCACTGCAGAAGCGTAGCAAACTCTAACGACTCCGTATCTCCAAGCAAATAGTTTTTCAGGATTCTTTTTACATGAAAACCGTTCGACATCTGAAAGGTGAGCACAGGATCGAAAATCTCTTTAATTTCAACCTTATTCAGGTATTCCCTTGGGGTTAGTTCTTTGGCATATTGCTCGTAGTTTGGCATACGGCCCCCGGCCATAATTACTCTAAGGTTCAGATTTTCGCACAGCTCCTTACGACCATCGTATAGCCTACGGGCCAATCGTAGTCCGCGATAATCGGGATGAACAAATATTTCGATACCGTATAGTACATCTCCATCGGGGTTGTGCGTATTAAATGTGAAGTCTCCGGTTATTTGTGCATAGGTATGGTTATCGCCAAACTGTTTGTGATCAATAATAAGCGATAAGGCACAAGCAACAACCAAACCGTTTACCTCAATACATAGCTGACCCTCTGGAAAGATATTTAGCAGTTTCTGAATCTGATCCTCTTTCCAATGTAACCCATTCATGCTAGTGTAGGCTTGCTGCATTGCCTCCTTTAGCTGAATATAATCGTTAAGTTGGAGGTTCCTTAGATTAACGCGAAGGTCTTTCTTTTTCATAGTAGAGAAGATACAATTTATTATGTTTATGGAACATTACTCTGCATAGATTTGTTCTGTTCCAATTGCTTTATATATAAGTTCTTGAATTTCTGTCCTAGTATTATCCTTGGTTAGTTTTGAGTTTTGGGAATCGGGGAAAACCCTATTGGATATAAATATATAAATTAGGTTGTAAGCAGGATCGACCCAAACCAATGAACCCGTAAAACCCGAATGGCCATAGCTTAGCGATGTAGCGCTTCGGCAGGCGGGGCTAATTTTGCTTAAATCAAGTTCGGGTTTATCGAAGCCCAATCCTCGTCTAACGCCATTTACACAGTTTACGCAACTAGTGAAGTACTCTATCGTATTTGCAGGTAAAAAGCGCTCATCGCCATATTCGCCTTTGTTTAAATACATCTGCATTAATTTTGCCAAATCGTTGGCGTTTGAGAAAAGCCCTGCATGGCCCGTTTCGCCACCTAACATAGCGGAAGCAGGGTCGTGTACGTGTCCCCAAATAAGCTGCTTACGGAAATAAACATCGTTTTCGGTTGGTACTATTTGTTCGGGGCTAAATTTAGCGAGCGGATTATAAAGAGTATGATTCATACCCAGTTTAGCATAAAAATTTCTTGCTAAATATTGGCTGGGCTGCTCGTTAAGCACCCCTTGTAAAGTCCAGTGCAGCATAATGAAGCCTAAATCGCTATATCGATATTCACCCTTTGTTTTAATCGGTGTGGTTGTAATCCAGGTGTATATACTGTCCTTTATCCAGCTGGCGGAGTATAGTCCACGTGCCACCTCATTCGGAAATGCATCGGATTTAAAGGTTTGATAATACTTAAACGATGGGTTTGTATGCAAACCCAAATACCTGTTATGCGATAGATAATATGGATATGATTCAGAGAACTTCTCGTTTATTGCAGGTTGGTTTGTCCAAAGCGAAATCATTGTCCGCTGATAGAAAGGAATCCAAGCCGCTAAACCAGATTGATGAAGAAGTATGTCGCTAATTTGTATACTTGCATATTCTGATGTGTCCGGGAATTGTAAATACGAGCCTAGGTTGTTTTCCAATTCTAAATTACCTTTTGAGTACATATCCATTATCACGGGCAGTGTACCCGCAATTTTAGTAACCGATGCTATATCGTAGATTGAATTTGATTCAACCTTGTAGTTCTCTGTATTGTAAGTAAAGTTTCCAAAATTTTTGTTGTAGATTACTGCTCCGTCTTTTGCAACAAGTATCTGCATGCCGGGGGTTGCAAGGTTCTCAATGGCATTTAGGGCCAATGAGTCTATCCCTTGGAAATTGGATGATTTAAAGCCAAATTGCTCGGGGATTGAGTATGCCAATCGAATTTTTTTACCAGTATCAAAACCGCTTCCAACTGCAAATGAGTTTTCAATTGAAATGGGTAAACGTCCAAAAGCGGTTGTACCCCCAAAAATAAGTTGAGCCGTTAGGCTTTGGGTTATTGGGGAATTGTCGTATGAGACTATAAGAGCATCATGAATAAACGTATTATTTAGTTTCCCCAGAGCATAAGGCGTTCCAAAAAGGCTTAGGATGGTACGTTTTTTTCGGGCAACTTTATCGAGAAACTCTGCAACCTGTGGCGAGACATTAAAATTTTTAATGGGGCTCGATGATAGGCAGTGATAGCCAATCAACACCACATTGTAGTTGGCCAAGTTATGTAGTAAATCATTCAACTCTTGCTCTGTGGGCGTTGCGCCAATGGAGAATGAGGTTATTGCAGAGTATAATTTTAGCTGATTATTAAAATGGGTTCCCTGTCCTTCACCTATCTCCACATAGGCTATTTTCAGTTTGTCAATACCTCGAAGCGGAATTAAATCTTCTTTATTGTTTAACACAGTAATTGCCTGCCCAACAATTTGCCTCACTAAGTATTCGGAGTTAGGGGTATTAATATCATCGATTAAACCATCAATTTCAATGGGCTTACTTTGAGAAAGGCCTACCCGATATTTTGCTCGAATAATTTTTCTACATCTTGCCTCAATTTCCTCAATGGGGAACTTCTTTCTTTTCACTAGGTGTTCAATTTTTTTTATTGATTCAGCAACCTCCGAAGGGAAGAGCAGGATATCGTTACCCGCTATTAGGGCCATGATGTTTACGTCTTTGGGTTTTCGACCCTTAGAAACGCCTTTCATATTCAGGGCATCGGTAATTACAAGTCCACTAAAGTTGAGTTCGCTTTTTAGCAGACCGTTAATCGTATTATGTGAGAGGCTAGATGGTATATTCTCGTCGGGTTCAATGGAAGGCACCTCCATATGGGCAACCATAACGCCTGCCACTCCATTCTGAATAAGCTTACGGAATGGATAGAGTTCAAGGCTATCAATACGCTGGCTTGAGTGGTTAAGCAGGGGTAGGGTGTAATGCGAATCGGTGTCGGTATCGCCGTGCCCAGGAAAATGCTTTGCACAAGCCAAAATACCATTATCCTGCAAGCCCAACATATAGGCCAATCCTTTTTGGGTAACCTGTTCTTTATCCTCGCCAAAGGCACGTGTGTTTATTACTGGGTTTTTAGGATTGTTGTTTATATCAACAACTGGTGCAAAGTTTATGTGAACGCCTAAGCGCCTGAGCTGCTTGCCAATATCGGCACCCATGTGGTACACCAACCTGTTGTCGTCCATTGCACCAAGCATCATTTGCCTTGGATATGATATGGCGCTATCTAAGCGCATACCTAAGCCCCATTCTGCATCCATAGATATTAGCAAAGGAACCTCAGCCAAACTCTGATAATAGTTTGTTTGTTGGGCTTGCCTAACGGGACCTCCCTGAAAAAAGCATAGTCCCCCAATTTTCTCGTCTTTAACAAGTTTCGATATTTCATCTATATGCTCCTGACTACCATTTGAGTAAGCGGCAACCATGAATAGCTGCGCTATTTTTTGTCGAAGAGTTAAGCTGTTCATCACCGAATCAACCCAACTCTGAGCCTCTTCCGATGCAAGATTTTCTAAGCCAGCATTTTCTGCACTTGCATTGAACGATAAAAGATTTAAGATAAATGGGAGTAAAGTCAAAAATGTACTAAGCAATAATTTGCGCATATCGGATAAATTAAAGAGGGAATCTTATAAATAGTGCCAGCCAAGAATTGAAAAACAACTTAGCAAATATAGCATTCATCAAGCACTTTTAATAGGAAATGTTGTGATTTTGGATGTAATTAATTTCTTTTAAGATGATTGTAGGAAAAGATATAGCAAGTAAAAAGGTTATGTAGGGTTAACGATAAAATACGGTGAAAATTAATTTAAAATATGCCTAGTTTTTTTGGTCATAAATAATTAGGCAAGTGGAGTAACTGTTTTTTTGATATAGGTTGAACTTTTTTATTAGTTTGTGTTATATCATTGTATGAAATTCTTTCCAAGAGTTCATTAATGATAACTTTGCATGCTAAATTTATAAAATCATTGGAGAAACAGCACGATAATATAAAGTTACTTGCCGATGCACCCATACGAAAAGTGCTTTGGAAGTTTTTTTTGCCTGCATTTACCGGTGTGGTAGCAAACTCACTTTACAATATAGTTGACCGCATTTTTGTTGGGCAGGGCGTTGGAGCCCTAGCTTTAACGGGACTTAGTGTGGTTTTTCCCTTTATGGTGATTATGATGGCCTTTGGGATGCTTATTGGCATTGGGGCAGGGGTTCGCATATCAATTCATCTGGGAAAGAAACAGTATAACTTGGCTGAGCGCGTTCTAGGTAATGCTTTTATCTTGCTGATAATTATATCCATATTAATGTCGGGTATTGGGTTTCTAATAAAAGATCCGATGCTAAGGATGTTTGGGGCAGGGCCAGATACAATTGGCTATGCCAACCAGTATTTAAATATTATTCTACTGGGGGTACCATTCAATATGATAGGTTTCTCTTTAAACAATATGATTCGCTCCGAGGGGAATGCTAAAATTGCCATGCACTCAATGCTAATTAGTGCTGGAATAAATATTGCGCTCGATCCAATTTTCATTTTTGCCCTAGGCATGGGGGTTAAGGGGGCTGCCATTGCAACCATCATTTCACAGTTTGTTCTTTGTATATGGGTAATTAGGCATTTTTTGTCAGTAAATTCTATTGTAAAGTTAAAGGCCAAATATTTTTCAATTAAGTGGGGTGTTGTCGTTTCAATTATCACCATTGGTTTTTCACCATTCTCAATGCAGTTTGCTGCAAGTTTTGTACATGGGTTATTCAATGTGCAGTTAATTAAGTACGGTGGCGATTTAGCTGTGGGCGCAATGGGCATTATAAACAGTATAGCAATGCTGGTTATAATGACCATAATTGCCATTAACATGGCATCGCAACCAATATATGGTTTTAATTTTGGTGCGGGCAATTTTGTGCGTGTAAAACAAACCCTGTTCCTTAGCCTTAAGGCCGCAGTGATAATCTCCATTGGAGGATTTCTGGTGATGGAACTTTTTCCTGGATTTTTTATCAAAATTTTTAATTCGTCAGATGCGGAACTGCTTAGTATTGGCAAGAGAGGATTGCGTATTTATATGATGGCACTACCGATAGTGGGATTTCAGATAATCGCAGGGAATTTCTTTCAATCTACCGGGAAGGCTGTTATATCGGCTTTCATTTCATTGCTTCGACAGGTAATTGTTTTAATACCAATTCTACTGATTTTACCATCCTTTTGGGGTATAACTGGTGTTTGGGTTTCGGCACCAATTTCGGATGTTATTGCGGGAATAATTTCGTTTGCTTTTCTCCATAGAGAGATTAAGAGACTAAATAGAGCGATTGCTCAGGGAGAGGTGGTTACTACTTAAGTCCTACTTCGTTTGGCTGGTTAATAAAAAAGCCGTGTTTGATAAATTCAAACACGGCTTTCTTTAGCTATTATATGGCGAGTTATACCGTTTGCTCAATATTCCATACAAAGGCTCTCACACCAATCTCCTTATTACGCGAATCGAGTTTACGTACTGTTTTTAGGATTATATCCACCTTATCTTCTTCAACTACTGTGATAACAGCAGAGTTCATCTCGGGCCAGGTATGGGTGCCGCGGCGAGGTTCACCTGTTTTACTCCCCACGCCCTGTACTTGCTCAAAAAAGGTGAAGCCTCTAATCTCCAACTTATGGAGCATGTACTCAACCCTCTCGGTATTGGCCTGGTTAAATACTATAAATACTGCTTTCATATGTTTATAGTTTGATTTTTATTTGTCACATGGAACTCGCCAAAACAATCATTCCCCTTTGTGAGAAATAATTCTCATGGCCCGTTTCATATGTCTATTTATTAATTCTCAAAGTAACTGATGAAACATCCATAGAGTAGTCATCCTCTTTTGTGTTGACGCTATTCTTATGGATGTTTCATAGTTTTGCTAGTTGTTGTTGTTATTATTATTGTTTGCTAGTTGCATAAAAATAAACTCTTTACGAATTTTCTCTTCCTTGTCTCGCTCTCCGTGGCGCGATATAATACCGTAGAGCACAGGAATAACAATTAGCGTAATTATAGTTGAAACTAATAATCCACCAATTACAACAATACCCATTGGTTGCCACATTTCAGAGCCCTCCCCCTGGCTAAGTGCCATAGGGAGCATACCCAGAATTGTGGTAAATGCAGTCATTAGTACAGGTCGCAGACGTGATGCACCAGCAAGTGCAATTGCTTCATTAAGTTCGTGGCCACGGTCGCGCATTAGGTTAATGTAGTCAACCAGTATAATACCGTTTTTAACCACAATCCCCACAAGCATTATGGCGCCCAACCCTCCAATCATATCAAAAGTTGTTCCTGTAATAAGTAGGGCAATAATTACACCCGTAATGGCGAATGGCACTGACATCATAATGATAAACGGCTTTGAGAATGATTCGAATTGTGAGGCCATTACAATGTACACCAACATTACAATGAGGAGCATTAGCAGCCCCATATCGGCAAAAGTTTCCTGTTGATCTTCGTATTCACCAGCAAGCCTAATGGTTGCACCCTGTGGAACATCAATATCTTTAATTGCATCTTCAATTGCTACCGCCAGTTCGCCAAGCGATGTTTTGTAAGGAGTAACCTCAACAGTAACTATACGTTGCCTACTTTTACGCATAATGTTTGGAAGCGACCAGTACTCATCAACAGAAGCAATTTCGCGAAGTTTTATTTTACCGCCTGCTGGCGTAGGAATGGATAAATCTTGAATGGTTGTAATGGAGTTTCGGTTCTTTTCTTCCATTCTAACAACAATATCGTACTCGTCTCCATCCTCTTTCAGATAACCTGCTGGCATACCGGAAACCCTGTTGCGAACGTACACAGCGGCAGTTGAAGCGTTGAGCCCATGCATTGCAAGTTTTTCTTTATCAAATACAATTTTAAGCTCGGCACGTTCATCCTCTCGGCTAATGGTTATGTCGCGGGCATCTGTTACGTTGTCCTTAATGGTTTGTCTAATGTTTTCAGCAAGTACATTGGTTACATCAAAGTCGTAACCATAAATTTCAACATCAACCGTTGAGTTTCCGCCCATACCCATACTCGAAGCGTTAGCTTGGTAGTCAATTATTTCAGGGTATTGCTCCATTTCCTGACGGAGTACTTCAGCAATTTCAAATACTGTGCGTTCCCGCTCACTTTTTTTATTACAAACAATACTCATGCTGATTGTATTGTTCGTTGTTGAGGTGAAGAGTGCAGAAACACCGGCCTCTTCGTTTGAACCAGCAGTAGTTGAGAGCATTTTAATTTCTGGAGCAAGTGCCATAAATCGATTCTCGAGGTGACGAGCAGTTTTAAGCGTTTCCTCAATGCGAGTGCCTCGGTTTAGCTCTACGTTAACGCTTAGACGACCGCTATCGGTTTGCTGCATAAAGTCGGTTCCTATTAATCCCAATCCTATGGGTAAAAGTGATGCAATAAAAAGGACAACCACAGTTATTATGGTAACGGTTTTGTGCCTTAGACAATACCTAAGCGCTTTGGCATACCAGTTATCCAAATTGTCCATAAGCCTTATGGCATATTTTTCGTACCAGCTTACCTTCGAATCGGTTTGAATGATTTTGCCGTTTTCGTCGACCTTAATTTTTTTAGATTTCAGTAGCCTCGATGCTAGCATTGGGGTTAACGAGATGGCAACAATGGTTGATGTGGATACCACAATGGTAACAATCCATCCTAGCTCCTTGAACATTACCCCAGCCATTCCGGAAAGCATTGTAAGTGGAACAAATACGGCTACAATTACTAGAGTAGTGGCTATTACCGAAACCCAAACCTCGTTTGTTGCATATTTTGCCGCTTCGCGTGGGCTCGATCCTCGCTCAATGTGTCGGGTAATATTTTCGAGTACCACAATGGCATCGTCAACCACCATACCTATGGCAACAGTGAGTGAACTGAGCGATATGATGTTAAGCGAGCTGCCCACAAAGGCTAGGTAAACAAACGAAACAATAAGTGCAATGGGAATGGTAATGGCAATAATTAGCGTGGCACGCCATTTACCTAAGAAGAATAGTACGACTAAAACCACAAAAATGAGCGCGTACATTAAAGACTTTTCAAGGCTATTAATAGAGTCCTTAATATCAAGCGAAGAGTCGTAAATAACCTCAACTTCAATGTCGGATGGGAGCAATTCCGTAATCTTTGCCATCTCCTCTCTTACATCCTCACAAATTTGTACTGTATTGGCTCCCGATTGTTTAGAGATTATGATTCGTACCCCTTCTCTCCCGTTAATTTTCTCGTCAAGCGATAAATCCTTAATCGTATCTCTTACCTGCGCAATATTGCGTACGTAAACGGTTTTACCATCGGGTGTAGTTGTTACAACCAAATTTTCAATTTCTGAACTCTCAATAAATTCAGTTCTAACCTGTAACTGATACTGCTCTTTTTTCATTTTTACAGTACCCGACGATAGGTTTAGGTTATTATTGCTAACGGCAGCACCAACAACTTCAAGGGGTAGGTTGTAGGCATCGAGTTTTTCTTGGTCTAAATCGACGTAGATATAGCGCTCAGGAGCACCGGAAATTGATATGTTACCAATACCATCAACCCGGTTAAGCTGAGGAACAACAGCTTCGTTCAATATTTTATCGAGACCAGCGTAGCTCTCTTTTGCCGTTACGGCAAACTGAATAATGGGCATTGCGCTGGAACTAAACTTAAAGATGAAAGGGTTTGATGCTTCACTAGGCAATTGATCCTTAACCATATCCAGATATGAGCGCACATCGTTTATAACCTCATCAAGATTTGTTCCCCATTCGAGTTCGAGGAAAATCATGGACATATTGTCCTGAGACGAAGAGTTTAACTCTTTTAACCCGTCGGTAGCATTCAGCGTGTTTTCGAGTAAGCGGGTTATGTTTGTCTCTATCTCGTTGGCACTAGCCCCTGGATAGGTGGTCATAACGGATATGAATGGAGGTTCTAACTCCGGGAATAGGTCAATAGGTAGTCTCAATAGTGAGAACAAGCCTATTATTACTACGCCTACAAAAACTAGCAGGGTAGTAACGGGTTTATCTATAGCTGTTTTGTAAATACTCATTTTCTGATATTTAAACTATTTCTTATCATAAAGCAATTGGAAATAATAAAACTTTCCTTGCAATTCGGTTTACTTAATAATTTCGAGTTTGACACCATCAACAAGTTTGCCTTGTCCAATCGTTACAATCTCGTCTCCCTCTTTAATACCGTTGGCCTTTATTTCAATCAAATTATCGAAACGTTGTCCCATGGTAACCTCAACACGTTTGGCTCTGCCATTGTCATTGAGAAATACGTATCGGTTATTTGCACCTATCAATTTTAGTACTGCTTGGTATGGAGCAATAAATGCTTCAAACTCACCTAACTCAAGCGTTGTGCGCATAAACATACCCGGTCTGAGTAGTCCCTTAGTATTTGGAATTTTTAGCTTAACCTGAAAAGTATGAGTGGAAGCATCAATTGTTGGGTAAATAGTTTCAATTGTTGCATCAAATACTTGGCCTGGGTAAGTATCGGAGTACAGTTTTAATTTCATACCCTTATTAACCAACGGAAAGTACGACTCAGGAACGCTTATAAGCGCTTTTAGTAAATGAATTTGCGTAAGAATAAGAATAGGTGTTCCAGCATATAGTTCACCATCCTCATAATTTTTTGCAGCAATAACACCTGGTATGCGAGCCTTTACAAAGGTATTCTCAGTCAAAAAATCTAGATTTTCTTTGGTTTGCTCGTAGGCCAGCTTTGTTTGGTCGTAGGTTTGTTTCGGTATGGTTCCCGACTCGTAAAGGGTTTTTACACGCTCGAACTCAACCCCTAGGTTGGCAAAGGTTAACTTTGTGGTATTTAGCTGGGTTTGATCCATGCGTACTAGCATATCCCCTGCTTTTACATGCGATCCAACATCATGATATATTTTTTCAATCCTGCCTGTTACAGCAGGAGCAATGTTCATTGTTTCATACCCCTCTAGTGTGGTCGAGACCTCAATGTGACGAGCAATAGTTGTTCTGCTAAGGGTACTAACCTTAACCTTTTCAACCTTTTCAGTTTCAGCTAGTTGTTCGGACTTCTTTCCGCAGCTTGCAATGGTTATGACCATGCTGCCAACAATAAAAGCTTTAAATAGTTTATTCATCTTTTTGTTGTATTAGCTATAAGTATTATTGATTATCTGTATTAAGTAGTTTCTCCAATTCAATTTGAGCAGTAACAACTTCCATTAGTGCCTGAACATAGCTGTTCTGTGCTGTAATAAGGTTTGTCCCAGTCGTTGTAACATCTAGGCTCGAAGCCATACCCTGCTCATACTTTTTCGAAATATTTTCGAGTATTCGTTGGTTTACGTCAATATTCTTTTTTTGAGTTTCGTAGCTCTCAAAGGCCGATGTTAGGTTGTAGCGCAGCTGGCTATGCTGAATTGTTAAAGCTTCTTTAGTGTCGGCTAGGGTATTTAGCTGCGTTTCGTGTACAATTTTTGCTTCGCGCACCTTAGTAAACCTAACTCCACTTGAGAAAATTGGGATTGCAATAGACGCACCAATCAGGTTTGGAGGGGTCATGTTAAAACCTTCATCCTTACCAAAGTATGTTTTTTTAGTGTACTGGTAAAATCCGCTAACGGTTGGCCCATACGCCCAAGCATTCAGTGCGATTTGTTTTTTCGATAAATCGGCCGATTGCTTTACCAGTTGGTAGTTAAAGTTATTATCGAGAATAAAATCAGTACTTAGAAGTTGTAAGGCACCTTCAATATTAAGCAGGTCGTCGATGGTTTGTGTCAGAGTAATTTCGGTGCTTGCCTCGGTTCCCATTTGTAGCCTGAGCGAATTGTAAAGCATCTCGAGCGAGCGCTTGGCTGAGTTAATCGTGGTTTCCATTGTTGCTATTTGCACCAGTAACTGATCGGCATCGGTTTGGTCGGCAACACCTACTTGTACGGAATTCTCTGTAAATTGATAAAGTTTTTTAATATTAACCAGATTTTTATCAAGTAAAGTTACCGTTTCGTCCATTATAAGAATGGAGTAGTATAGCGTTTTAACCTGATTCAAAATGTCTTGTTTGGTATTCATTAGGTTAATTTCGGCCATTCTTTTTGCAATGGTTGATAGTTGGGTGCCAACTATTTGTGCTCCGCTCAGTGCAAGAGCAACCTGTCCAGTAAGATCGCCCGATGGATTCATTGGTATTGCCATGCCACTAAAATTTAATTCATAACCCATAAAGTTTGAATAATCGAGGTTCACATTGGCCTGTGGAAGCATTGTGGCAAGTGTTTGCCAGCGAGCCGCTTCGGCTTTTTGAATTTCGAGCGAGGCGTTTTTTAGCGTTCTGTTATGCTCTAAAGCTTGATCTTGTGCATCTTTAAGAGTAAGATTAAAACTTTGTGGTTGAGCAAAAGTTTGTCCAACTGCAAAGAATGCTAATGAGAAGATTAAAATTTTGCGCTTCATGTGTTGTAAGTTGTTTTTATCCTATTTTCATTTAAAATATTTGTTTGGTAACTAAAACTTTATTTTACGATTAAGGTTCACATTCCCAATGAAAACTTTATTCGTTGTTAGAGTTTTTGTTTTTGGCTAAGAAACTATTTAAATACTCAATACCTTTTTCAGTACAAATACCCCTTATATAAGGGAGAAAAACAGAAGACCATACTTTTGAGTGTGGGATAGAATCCTGCTCATCCCTTTTAAAAAAATGGCTCATGGTTGTATGTATAAAAGTATTCACTATGTCAATATCAATAGTCTTTACAAAGGTACCCTCATTAACCCCCCTTTTTAGTATTAAGTACGATATTTCTCCATTACCAATTTTCTCTCTTTTCTTTATTGACTCAAACATCTCCGAGTAATATTTTTTTAAATCGTCGAAAAAAATCGGATTAATCTTTGCAAAAGCATCACTATCGTATTTGCCAAACTCAAATAGAGACTCAATCACATTAGTAGAACTTTGTCCAATTTTAATAAGGTCATTCTTGTGTGTATTAACGTCTCTGGTTAAAAAGTTGTGTATTAAATCCTCTTTATCCTTAAAGTTTTCGTAAATTGTTCTCTTCGAAATGCCAAGAGATTGTGCAATAGAGTCCATGGTTACTAACCTAATTCCCTCTTTAATAAAGAGACTCCCAGCGCCATCAAGTATTTTTTCTCGTATGTCCATTTCTTATTTTAGCCTGAATAACTAGCCGACAAAGGTAGAAAACTTTAAGCCTTAAAATAGTTTTCAGTGTTAAAGAGTTGTAATTTTTGTTTGTAAACTATGATTTAACAAGAATTGGGAAGTAAATCAACCTGCTTAAAACGGAGTTAAACCAATTTCCTCTGTAGCATATATTCTAGTTATTGGTAGAGTTGGCATGCAATATTATTTATCTTTGTTGGTTATTATCTTAGGCTATTAACATCGTATTATTTGGTAACAATAAAGTCTTAATGAAAAAAGCATTAATCCCCATTCTATTATTGGTTATTGGTATTTGGCTTGCATCGTGCCAAAAGGATCCAATCTCATCTAATCCCTCCTTTAAGTTAGATTTTAGTACTGATACTGTAGTTTTTGATACAGTATTCACAACAATAGGCTCTGCCACAAGGAGTTTAAAGGTTTATAATCGTAATCGTAGCGATATCAATATTTCATCGGTAAGGCTTATGGGAGGAAACTCCTCGGCTTATCGCATAAATGTTGATGGTCAGCCTACAGATCATGCTCGCGATATCCTACTTAGGGGCAAGGATAGCCTGTTTGTGTTTGTTGAGGTTACTGTTGATCCAACAAATGAGGATGCTCCAATGCTAGTATCAGACTCCATAGTATTTGAGACCAATGGCAATATTCAGGATGTGAAGCTTATTAGCTGGGGACAGGATATGCATCTTTATAAAGCCGACACACTATTCGTGTCAACTACTTTTACTGCTGATAAGCCATACCTAATATACGACTATTTATGGGTGAAACCTGATGTTGAGTTGACCATTGAGCCAGGCGTCCGAATACACTCTCATAATGGCGCTTGGATACTAGTTGATGGTAAATTAGTGGTAAATGGAGAACCTGAAAATCCAGTTGTTTTCGAAGGCGATAGATTGGAACTTTTTTACAGAGACAAACCTGGGCAATGGGGCGGGATTTGGCTTACATCATCTAGCCATAGCAACATAATTAATTGGGCAATTATTTCCAATGCTATTACGGGTATCAATATACTTCCTTTTGCAAATCCAGATTTTCAGACTTTAACAATAACCAATTCAATAATTAGGAATATGAGCTATATGGCAATTGATGCCAGGGGAGCGAGCATTGAATCGGGTAATTGCCTTTTTGCCAATGCTAAGGAGATGTGTTTATCATTGGCAGCGGGTACCTATAATTTTTCTCATTGTACTATTGCAAACTATTGGGGACAATATATTACTAGAACAGGTCCCGCACTTTTGCTTGCAAATTATTATTTATACCAAACTGCTTCAGGTGATGTTGAAATAGCCGAATACGGATTGGAGGCTTCATTTACTAATTCTATTATTTACGGTTCTAGATCCAATGAGGTTGAACTAGTCAATTCATACTATGGTCAACCAATTAACTCTCCGTTTATTTACCATTTCGAAAACTCTTTGATCCGTTTTGATAATCTTTCTGATTCCTCAAAATTTATTAATGTGATCTTCGACAAACCTTTATTTATCGATCCTTATGGGCAAGACTTCCAACTCGAATCGGAGAGTCCTGCCATTAATGCCGGACTAATGGAGTTTGCTCTCAAATATCCCTTTGACTTGAATAATGTTAGTCGTATTTCCGATAACAATCCAGATATGGGTGCATACGAATGGGTGGAAGAGGAAGAAGAGGAGTAAAAGTAAAGTGGTCAATCATAAAAATCTTAATATATTTGAGCTGCGGATACAATTTTTGTTTGCGCTTTAAATCACTCATTAATACTGTTTAGTAATGTATTTATTAAAAGATACTTATAGGTCAGTAATCCATTTAGTGCTCCTTGTGGCGGTATTAGCCCTACTCTCTAACGGATTATTTGCACAGGACAGGTATAGATTAATGTTTTACAACGTAGAAAACTTATTCGATCCGTTTAACGATAGTCTTACGAACGATGATGAGTTTACTCCTCAAGGTTCACGCTATTGGACATGGCGCAAGATGACCGATAAGGTTAACAATATATATAAGGTTATTACTGCTGTTGGTGAGTGGGAACCTCCCACAATGGTTGGCTTTTGCGAGATAGAGAATAGGTTTGTGATTGAGCGGATAACTAAGCATACTCCTCTCTCTAAATTTAACTACAAAATTGTGCATCGTGACTCCCCTGATTTTAGGGGCATAGATGTTGCATTAATTTATCGACCCGATCAGTTTACTGTTGAAGAGGAGCGTTTTTTTAGGGTATCGTACCCCGATAATCCCGATCGCGCAACGCGCGATGTGCTCTATGCACGTGGCATTATTGATGGGCTTGATACACTTCATGTTTTTGTTAACCACTGGCCATCCAAGTATGGCGGGGCGCTGGCTAGCGAACCTGGTCGAATAGCAGCTGGAAAACTAGTAAGGCAAAAGGTCGATTCCATAAAAATATTTCATCCCGATGCCCGCATAATTGTTATGGGCGATTTTAATGATACCCCCGATAGCAGACCTCTGGTTGAAGGTTTGGTTGCATCCCTTCCAGAAAAGCCTTTTACCGCTGACGGTTTATATAATTTGCACTATCCTTACGTGGCTAAAGGTGAGGGAACTCTTAAGTTTCAAGGGGCATGGGAGATTATTGATATGATGATTGTTTCAAAAGGGCTGCTCAATGCAAAGCATGGAGTTTATACTACCCCCGATGGAGGTAAGATATATGAGGCCGATTTTTTGCTTGAGAAAGACGAACGGTTTGTTGGAGTAGTTCCATTCAGAACTTATATAGGGTTTAAGTATCATGGAGGTTATAGCGATCACCTGCCAATATATATGGACCTCTTTCCTAATCGATAGCAGTTATGGAAAATGCAGGTGTAATAGTTTTTGTAGGTCTTATCGTATTTATATCGCATCTTTTTACAGGGATATTTGAGCGTAAGCGAATTCCCGATGTGTTGCTACTTATGCTTATTGGATTACTTTTGGGTCCAATTTTTGGCATAATTTCACCTGAGGATTTTGGCATTGCTGGTCCCATGTTTACTACCATTACACTTGTAATTATTTTATTCGAGGGTGGATTGGCATTGCGTTTCGATACGCTGAAGAATGCAATTAAGGGAACAACGGCTCTTACGACAACCAACTTTTTTGTTACAACAATTATTGTTGGGCTAATCTCATGGCTCCTTTTCGGATTGCATCCTGTTGCTGGGTTTATGTTAGGAACCATACTTGGTGGCACATCTTCAGCTGTGGTAATTCCCATGGTTCAACAGCTCAGAATGAACGATGCCTCTAGAACCATACTCGTCCTAGAGTCAGCCATAAGCGATGTACTTTGCATAATATTTGCGCTGGCTTTGTTAGAAACATTTCAGGTTGAAGAGGTTAAAATAGGGTTAATTGTTGGCAAAATAATATCATCGTTTATTCTTGCAGCGGTAATGGGGTGGCTGGGCGCTTTGGTTTGGTCAGTCCTGTTAAATAGGGTTAGAACAATTCGGAATACCATTTTTACAACCCCAGCCTTTGTTTTTATTATTTTCGGAATTGCCGAGATGTTTGGCTTCAGTGGAGCTATTTCTGCACTGGCTTTTGGGATAACACTCGCCAATATTGAGGTTTTCAACGTAAGTCTATTAAAAAGATACATTGCCTCTGAGCCAATTAGTTTAAATGACACCGAAAAGATTTTTTTCTCCGAAATAGTTTTTTTACTCAAAACCTTCTTTTTTATTTATATAGGGCTTTCAATCCAGCTACAAAATCTGTGGGCATTAGTTTTAGGTCTTTTGGTTACAATCATTATCTTCACTTTTAGGGTGCCCGTTGTAAAGTTTTCGGTACGTAAACCTTTTGCCACTTCCGATTTAACCATGATGAGCATAATGGTCCCAAAGGGACTTGCTGCGGCGGTATTGGCATCGTTACCTTTACAGCAAGGTGTAGTGGGAGGTGAGTTTATACGCGATATTACCTATGCCGTAATTTTAATTAGCATTATTTTTACAAGTGTACTTATCCCTTTGGTTGAAAAATCATCAACCGTAAGAATGATTTATGGCCTTTTTCTTCGAAAAGGTTTTTTGTTCTGGAGGCGTAAAAAGTAGGCCTTCTATCTGCTATGCAAATAGGTGTAGATTATTCTGACCATTCAAAAAAAGATTCGGGATCCATAAACCTTTTCAGTGTATCGTTGTCTTATATTAGCACAATAAAATATTCACATTATTAAATACTTAAATGGCAAAGCAAAATTTACTTTTAGCAACAACTTTGTTTGTATTGCTTCTCTCTTCATGTGGTGATAAAGAGAATAGTGAAACCGGAAATCAGCGTATGCGCTCAGGTTTGGCGGTTGAAGCCTATGTGGTAAACCTGCAACCTTTAACACAGGGGCTTTCTTTGTCTGGAACTCTATTGCCTGGCGAGGAGGTTGAACTAAGAGCTGAGACAACTGGAAAGTTAATCGAATTCCACCTTATTGAGGGTAGTTCGGTAAAAAAAGGTCAACTACTTGCTCGTGTTAACGACAGTGAAATCCGAGCCAAACTTGAGAAGCTAAAATCAGATTTAAAATTAGTTGAGGACGACTTACAGCGTAAGCAAAGGCTAAAGGAGATTAATGCTCTAAGCCAGCAAGATTTGGATGTTGCCCTAAATAAAGTTGATGGTATTAAGGCTGATATTAAGCTATCTGAAGCCCAAATACAGAAAGCCGAGATTCGTGCCCCTTTCGATTGGGGCAAACACTATCTTGGCAACACTTATACAGGTTAATCCATTAAGGCTAGAGTTCTCTGTGCCCGAGCGATACGCCTATGGCGTAAAGGTAGGCAAAGAGGTTACCTTTACCTTGGGCAACTACCCAACGGAATACAACGCAAAAATATACGCAACCGAGTCGGTTATCGACTTGCAAACGCGTGCCCTTAAGGTACGTGCAATTTGCTCAAACATAAAGGGTGAGCTAATTCCAGGTTCATTCGCAAGGGTATCGTTCACCATTAATGGAAGTCCCGAAACTTTGCTGATTTCACCAAATGCACTCGTGCCAGTTTTAGGAGGGCAAAATGTTGTGCTTGCACGTAACGGTAAGGCTGCCTTTGTTCCAGTAGAAACTGGCGTGCGTACTTCAACAGCGGTTGAAATAGTATCAGGTATAAATCCTGGCGATACGCTACTATTGTCTGGCCTACTCCAGGTAAGGGAGGGAACACCCGTATCAGCTAACATTGTTGAAAGCTGGTAGGTATATTAGCCCGTATCCATAGTCTCCTCATTTTTAAACATTCAACTTACATTAGATGAATCTTTCAACAGTTAGCATAAACAGGCCAGTACTAACCATAGTATTTGCAATTATCATCATACTTTTTGGGGTGGTTGGCTATACATTTTTGGGGGTTAGGGAGTATCCCAGTGTGGATCCACCCATTGTTTCGGTTAGTACTTCCTACGTCGGCGCTAATGCCGACGTAATTGAGGCTCAGATAACTGAACCGCTTGAGGCTGCCATTAATGGAATTTCTGGAATTAAATCGATTACATCAAGCAGTGCTGATGGCCGTAGTTCAATAACGGTTGAGTTTCAGTTAGGCGTTGATATGGAGGCTGCTGCCAATGATGTAAGGGATAAAGTGTCGCGAGCAGTTAGAAGGCTACCGCCGGATATTGATGCCCCTGTAGTTAGTAAGGCTGATGCTGATGCTGAAACCATTATGATACTGACCGTTCAGAGTGATACGAGAGACTTACTCGATTTATCCAATTTTGGAAATAATGTTATTAAGGAAAGGCTACAAACCGTTTCGGGTATTAGCGAAGTAGGTATTTGGGGCGAAAAACGATACGCCATGCGATTGCGTCTGGATCCCAATAAACTTGCAGCCTACAAGTTAACCCCTTCGGATATTCGACTAGCCCTAACCCGCGAAAATATTGAGCTGCCCACAGGTACTATCGAGGGTTACTACACTGAACTATCAATACGAACGTTAGGAAGGCTTGAAACCGAGGAGGATTTTAATAATCTAATTATTAAAGAGGTTCAGGGTGTTCCTGTAAAAATGAAGGACGTGGGAAGGGCAGAACTGGCTGCAGAAAACGAGCGTTCACTGCTACGAGGAAACTTTGGAACCCCACAAATTGGGGTGGCGCTAACCTCTCAACCGGGTGTTAACTATATTGAGATAGCCGATAATGTTTACGAGAGGCTTGAGCAGATGAAGCGCGAAATGCCTGATGATATTCGCATTAATATAGCAATGGACGTAACAACCTCAATACGTAATGCGGTTAAGGAGGTACGGGATACCATTCTTATTGCTTTTGTCCTAGTGGTTATTGTTATTTTCGTGTTTCTCCGAAGGTGGCGTATTACGCTTATCCCAATGCTAACAATCCCAATCTCTCTCATAGGGTCGTTTTTTGTGATGTACATTATGGACTTCTCAATAAATGTCCTATCCCTTTTGGGAATTGTGCTTGCTACGGGGCTTGTGGTTGACGATGCTATTGTTATGGTGGAGAATATTTACTCAAAGGTTGAGAAGGGTATGGATCCCTTTAAGGCTGGATATACGGGGACCAAAGAGATATTCTTTGCAATTATATCTACCACAATAACCTTGGTGTCCGTTTTCTTGCCCATAGTTTTTTTGCAGGGCATAACGGGAAGGCTCTTTAGAGAGTTTGGAATAGTGCTCTCAGGAGCAGTAATTATTTCAACGTTTGTTGCGCTTACTCTTACTCCAATGATGAGTGTTCGCATTCTTAGTGTAAAAAAGAGGGAAGGAAGGTTTGCTGCTGCTGTTGGAGGCTTTTTTGAGCGACTTTCCAGTGCATACGAGCGATCACTCACAGCATTTGTGGCAAAAAGGTGGATTGCTTTTCCAGTAATTATTGGAGCATTGGCTCTAATTCTAGGATTGGGAAGCATTATCCCCTCTGAACTTGCCCCAATGGAAGATAAGTCTCGCCTAAGAATATCGTCCACAGCCCCAGAAGGGACTTCATTTGAGATGATGGATGAGTACATTAGCAACATTGTTAGTTTTATTGATACTATGCCCGAGCGCAAAGCTATAATTGCATTAGCATCACCTGGGTGGTCTGGTTCTAGGAATACTGGTTTTGTTAACATGATTCTAAATGAACCCAATGAAAGAAATAAATCACAACAACAACTGGCCGACGAAATTCAGGCATATCTTAATACACAAACTCTTGCGCGTTCATTCGTAACACAAGATCAGACCATTAGGGCTGGTCGTGGT
>CALGIR010000285.1 GCA_937915475.1 uncultured Bacteroidales bacterium | reverse complement strand
ATCATATCCGTTATGCTTATTGGCAAGTCTTGCCAGCAGCTGGGTTACCTTAAAGAACAGGTTTACCCCAATACTGTAGTTGGATGCGTAAAAAAATGCTGTACTATGCTGTTCTGCAATGCGTTTTGCCTCTTCTAATTTGCTTAACCATCCTGTTGTACCGCAAACAGTGGGAACTCCTGCTTTAAGGCAGATCTCAACATTTTTGAATGCTGTTTCGGGGGTAGTGAACTCAATGGCAACATCAACCATTTTAAGCGAAGCAGAGTTTAGCTCATGGCTATTGTTCATGTCAATAGCAAGTGTAATTTTATGTCCTCTTTCGGTGGCAATGGCCTCAATCTCGTGCCCCATTTTGCCGTAGCCAATAATTGCAATGTTCATACCAAGGTTTTAATTGATGCCATAAAAGTACAAAGATATTGCTTGGTTGGCAAGTGGAATCTTTTAGGATATTGGGATGTTTTTAGTCTTGGCGTTTTTTGTGGTGGGTGGTTAGTGACTGGTGACTGGTGGTGAGCGGTGAGCGGTAATCAGTAATCGGTGAACGGTAAACGGTGAACAGTAATCGGTTAGTGTATATTTTGACAGAATTGGTTGGACTTTGACATCATTGTGCCTAGCATTTTGCCTATGGAGGAGTATTTGTCTTGTAGGTTTTTCATTAATTCTTTGGTAATATATTCACAATCGAATGCAACTTCTATCCAGTGCTGGGTCTCTTGTTGTTCGCCATCTGCATCGGTTAGCTTGCTAACAAAGTGTTTTTCATATCTTCGTTTGGCCCACGCTTCAGCAATTTGTGCCCCTACGGAGCGTGACGATCTTCTAACCTGATCAGTTAAAGAATATCTCTCCTCGACAGGAAATTTCTTTGTGATCTCGAAAATCTCCTTTGCCAACTCGCGGGATAACCTGTAAACCTCAAGGTCTCGAAAACTATTGGCAAACCCCATGCAGTATCCTTTTTTGATTAATCAACACAAACAAATAAAACCCAATCCCCATCCACCATCCACCGTTTACCACTCACCGCTCACCGTTTACCGCTCACCGCTCACCGCTCACCGCTCACCGCTCACCGCTCACCGATTCACCGACTTATCTACTCAACACCACTATACTAATCCTACGGTTTTGTGCACGTCCTTCCTCAGTTTCATTTGTTGATAATGGGTCTGTATTACCCAAACTCTTAAGGTCAAAGTTGCTAAAGCCGTTCTCAACCAGATATTTACCCACCGCATTTGCACGTTCAAGGGCAATGGCAGGTTGGTTAAGCGCTTCCATATTATCGTAATGTCCTTGTATCTCAATGCGAACGGTTGGGTTCTCCTTAAGCTGACGGATAAGGCGATTTAGTTCGGCAACAGATTCGGGAGCTAGGAACGAGCTGTTAATATCGAAGCGTATGTTCAGATCTAGGCTCGACCCAACGGTTACCGGTTTAAGCAGAACATCCCTACCAATGTTCATAAACGTAGTTATTTGATCCAGGATTAAATTTTCCGATAGGTACCAGTAGTCATCAGCAATTACCTCAAGTAAATAGCTATCGCCTGCAATAAAGCTCATTGTGTATTCTCCGCTGGTAGCACTTGAGTTGACAGAAGTAACTACAGAATTGGTACGAGTATTAACTAGGTTAACCCTAGCTCTAACGGGTTGCTGCGAATTAGCATCCTTAACAGTTCCTGAAATTGTTGTACGACGAACCTGCTGTATGCCCGAGCGAATATCCGAATCGGTGGCAGCAAAATTAATGCGGCGCACCTTTTCATCGAGCACAAAGTTCACCTCAAACTGCTTGTAACCGTTAAACTGAACCAAGAAATTATTCTGCCTCAAATCGAAGTTCTCGTAGAACACATTATTAATATTAACAATATATTCGTCAGTAACGGGTGCGAAAAGTTCAAAATGTCCATCTTTATTAGTTAAGGTCGAAAATGAACGCCCATGACTGTCGGTTGCTGTTAGTCGAATGTTGGAAAGGTCAACTTTACCCAAACCTGAAAGACGACTCCGATTTAGTACAATTCTACCAAAAACCTTATTTCTTTCTACAAATGGGAAATGCTTAACTGTGTTTTTTTCAAGGTTAAGCGTTACATCTTCTAAAGCTTTTGTGAAAGTTCCTGCATTTTTGTCAACAACGTAATATACAATATCATATATACCAGCAGGTATGTCAGAATAATTTACCATACCTCTATTATCCGATAGAAGTTCAGCCGAAACAAAAGATGAAAAATCGGAGGTGGCATTATCCGCTTTCTGAATACTTACATAAACATTTTGAATACCCGGTTCGTTAGGATCTTGCTTGCCATCTCCATTAAAATCTTTAAAAAACACTAGATCTAGGTCGTAATATTTTTGCCTGGGTTGCTGAAAGCCAAATTCCTTTCGAACGGAAAATTCAAAATAAAGATTCGAGTATTTTTCTACCGCTTCGGTTGGTGTAACCCTAGATTGCGTTGAATAAACATTGAGCCCCCTAATTTGCCAATTATTTGGCAGGTAGAAATAAAGCTGATTGGTGAAATTTGTATAGCTGCTCCTTGTTACCAGATCATTATTATAGCTAATACTAGATTCAAGTTGAATGATGTCCTTGAATATAAAGGAGTTGAAAGATGGCATCACTCGAAGGGAGCGACTTTGTCTTGAAAAGTAGTTCCAGCTAAAGTGATCGAAAACCGATCTGGGCCCATTTGTATACATAGCTTGTACCGACCAATTACGGCTACGTACACTGCCAGAAATATGTTGGTATGTAAAAGGCTGTTTAGTAGGGCTTATGGGGCCTGAATTAGTTATCAAAGGTGGAGCATTATCAAAACTAACATAGCCAAAGATTACCTGTAAATTAATTGTTTGGTTAGGAACTAGCCCTAACAATCTACTACCAACACTAAACTTTCCAACGCTTGTACTAAAGTAATCGGTACCTGTTTCCAATGCGCGAAAAACATCGGTTTTAGGGAGCTCAACTCCCGGGCCACCATAGATAAAAACTTTTGGGGCAACAAACCTTCCGTAGTGAATTTCACTATTGAGGTTAATGTTATAGGGCTTTATAGTAGCAGGGTTATCTCTATATGTATATGGCTGGTAATCAATATAATTGAATCTAAAAATGATGTTTGACCTGTTTTTTAGCCACTGAGTGGAGTTTAACGTAATGTTTGTTCTACCCCCATAATTTGTATTTAAAAAATCGGATCCAAAGCGAGCCCTTAAACGAATTAAGTTATTTTCAACCCTAGTATTGTAATGTAGCTCCCCACCATAGGCATTATAGCGATATTTTTCATCTGTTAGTGGAGAGGAAAAGGATATTGGATTGTATAAACTTTTAACGATAAAGTTATGCCTGTTTTTTATTGAAAAATTAGAACCAAGTATTGCTAAAGGCGATGAAACAGAGTATTGTGTGCCTTGACTGTAAACTGCACCTGCAAATAGGTTAAAGGAGCTATTTACGTTGTACGTAGCAACGGTGCCAGCATTAATCATGCTAGTTCTAATGTTTTTTGTTGCAATTGTAGTTAGAGAAATATTGTTAAATACTAAATCAGACTCAATACCTCTCCCTTGCATGTTAGCCTCTAGGCTTTTATATAGCCTACCAGCAAAAAAATATTTTTATATACATCCCCTGCTCTTATAAAAATATTTTTTTGCTGGTAGGCTGCCCACATTCTATTGTGAATGTAGAGCTGATTCGCATCATAAAAATCGTTGTTTTCGTAGTAATAAGATATATCCCTATTATTTTTTAAAAGGATATTTCCCTGAAAAATTCCCGCAAAAGTGGGCTGGGCTTGATTACTAAATGCTCCCCTAGAGATTAACTCTGTAATGAGCATCCTCTGTGATTCACTGATGTAATTATCAAATGTACTGCCCATATCATTAAACCAAGCAGTAGCCCTGTAAAGAGTATCAATAGTTTTGCCAATTACTTGAAATCGATAGAGGTTTCTATCGCCCTTGTCCTCTTCTGGAAAGAATAGATTTAACTTAATAATAGTGTCAGAATATGGAGGAATAGTGTAATCATTTGTTAAGGAAGATAATTTTGTTCCGTTAATCTGCATTCCTCTTTCCCCCTCAAATAAAAAGCTAACAAGTTCCTCCTTATTACCCCGGTTTTCAACCTGAATGTTTAAATCGCCCCCCCTTGTTCTTTGGTCAATATAACGAATTCGACCTAGAATTTTAATCCTTGTGTCCGAACTTTTTTGAACCTTAATAAAGCTATACTCATTTTTAATTACTTGACCCTTGCTATCGTTCAGAGCGGCTATAATTGAATAGCCAATATCTCCCCTGGCCATTGGTCCAATAGCAATTCTAATTGGTATGAGTAATGAATCTACGGGAGGTATTGAAATGTCGAACTTGTCCTCTCCAATAATACTCCATCCATCGGGGTAGGTTATACTAAGTGAGTATGTTTGCTGCGACTGATTTATATTTCGGATTTTTATTACATTAAAAACCGTTTGACCAGAACTTGCTTCAACGTTGGGTCTGAGGAACTCTATTTCTACATTTATCTTTTCGGAGTTAAATAAACTATAGTATTGTCCGTGTACAATATTAGTACAGAAGGTAATCAATACTATAGCTATAACTCTATTAATTTTCATTCTGTAAATTATGGCCTAGCGGAAATTTTAAATTCAAAACCAACATAGTAAAAATCTGGAGGGTTGTTCAGTATTTTGGGCGAAGGATCAACGCCACAGTCGTAACTTATAAAAACTTCCTCTAGAATAATCTGATTACCGTCCCCTTCAACTATGGTTTGAAATCCATTTGTGAGATTAATATTTGTAAGATTAACATTTGTTGAGTTGCCGCCTGCAGTTATTTTAGGTCTAATTTCTATCAATTCAGTATCCAGATTAGGGTTCCCCCCATCCGACATAATACCATTTTGTATAGCTCTAACCTTTAATTCCCAGCCTGTTGTGCTGGGACTAGGGTCACCAGCGTTGGTTGTGTCATTAAAGAATATTTGAAGTCTAGTCCAGTCCTCGTAGGTGATACCAGTTTGATATTTGGTGAGCGAATTGAAAATATAACTAATGTTACCACCAGAAACTACCCTTAATCTTAGGCTAATATTCTGACCGTTCAAGTAAAATATTTGTAAAAAAAAGAAAACTAGAATAGCGATAAATCTTTTTCTACATAAAAACATACTAATTAGATTATGAAGAGTTATGTTAGAGGAAAACATCCAACAAAACTACAATAAACCTATTGTAAACTTATCTTAGTTTAAAATATCGAGTAATTATTTAGCTGAGATACCATATTTTGTTTTCAAAAAACAACCCGCACCCATAGCAATAATAGGTACGGGCTATTTTGTTGTTGTACAGGATATTAAGTCTATTTGCTTGATAGTTCAAGAAAAACATTTGTCACATATCTGTCAGCTGGGTTACTTTGTGCTAAAAGCGATGTTTTCACCATATTGCCTTCTTGTGTGCCAAGCCTCCACTGAATTACAAACCTGTTCTGCACAGCGTCACCTGCAGCATTTGCTGCAATTCCCGAAACCACCGTTACAGGCGTAGCAGATAAACCCTCGATAGTGGCCGGTAGGTCCCAATTAGTCCCGTCTTCTCCAGCACCACCAGTTAAATCATACCCAACATTGGCACCATCAAGTACATTTACAGTATTGTCTTGCCCTAAAAGATCATCTTCTTCTGACCTCAAAGTTACATCAAAGTCCTGTGATGAAGAAACTGTGAAAATAGTGTGATATCGAACATCGGTTCCGCCAGTATTGATACCACTTGTATAATCATCAATAGTATTAACAACGAATTCAATATTTCCCCCTGATACAACCGTTAGCCTTAGAATTGAATTTAGTGTCACAGAAACAGGAATGATTGCGTTGTCATTTACGGCCTGCCCAAAACTAAATTGAGCGAAAAGCAGCATTGCTGCTCCAAGTACTAGTTTTTTCATTTGTCTATTTGTTTAGGTTAGTAATTCGTATGCGATTATTGCATAGCTTGAAATTCTTAAGTAAAATTAGCTGAAAAATTGAGGATTGCAATAGGGTTGGGTTTTTTTTGGTGTTTTTAGGCTAATTAATTGAGGAAATTGCTTAAATGTTGGGTGAATGTTTGGTGGGGGAGGGTGGGGGTGAGTGGTGAGCGGTAATCAGTAAGCGGTAAGCAGTAAGCGGTGAGCGGTGAGCGGTGAGCGGTGAGCGGTAATCAGTAAGCGGTGAGCGGTGAGCGGTAATCAGTAATCGGTAATCAGTAAGCGGTAAGCGGTGAGTGGTGAGCGGTGAACGGTGAACGGTGAGCGGTAAGCAGTAAGCGGTGAACGGTGAGCGGTAAGCAGTAAGCGGTGAGCGGTGAGCGGTAATCAGTAAGCAGTAACCTACCTCCGGTAGGCAGGCCCGCAACCGGTGAGGGGTGTAATGGGTAAAGTTAGGCTTCAAGATAACGAAAAAAATTAGGCTTCAATTTTACAACCAACAACTAGAACATCATCAATTTGCGTGAATTCCTCTCTTTTCCACTCGTTAAAGGTTATTTTCAGTATCTCGCGCTGCTCCGATGCAGGAAGTTCGTGGATATACAGAAGTAGCTCGGCAAAGTTCTTAATCGTAAATTTGCGGCCCTCGTTGCCTCCAAACTGATCGATATAACCATCGGTGAACATGTATATCCATGTGGTAGAATCAATGGGTATAGTGTGCGTTGTAAATTCCTGATCGAAATGGGCACCTCCGCCAATGGATTCCTTATCGCCTCTTATTCTTATTAGCTCACCATTTGATATGTAAACCAGCGGGTTTTTTGCTCCAGAGAATTCAATGGTTTTGGTTATGGGATCCCATAGGCAAAGTGCCATGTCCATGCCGTCGCGGTTGTCGGTTACGTCCTGTCTTAATGCTTTGCGAATACCCCTGTTTAGCTCCTGTAGAATGCGCCCGGGCTTATGAACGCCCTTGTCAATAATTTCATCAAGAAGATTGTATCCAATCATCGAAAGGAAAGCGCCCGGTACACCATGCCCCGTACAATCGATGGCCGAGATGGCAAACTTATCGGTTTTAATATTAAATTCACCATTCTCGCCAGGTATGGGTTTAAACCAGTAGTAGTCGCCGCTCACCACATCGCGGGGTTTAAAGTAAATAAACGAGTCCGTAAAATACTCCTTAAGAGTTTCTTGCATGGGTAAAAGTGCCTTTTGAATGCCCAGCGCATAGTTAATACTCTTGCTAATATTCTCGTTCTGAATCTTAATCTGACCACTCTGTTTTCGGATTTTCTCATTCTGATTGCTCAACAGCGTATTCGCTTTCTGCTTGTCGCGGTACCCTTTATATATGAACATGGATAGCAGTAGGAGCAAGAAAAGACCAGCTGCGCCCGAGTAGATTACGGTTTGTTGTGCTCGTTGACGCGCTTCGAGTGCCTTCTGTGCCAGTTCTTGGTTTTCTCTAACGGTTTCTAAAAGTTCAATCTCCTGGGCTCTTTGTGTTGAGATTTGTTCAACCTGTTTTAGTGAGTCCTGCTTCGATTGCACAACAAATCCCAGCGAGTCGCGGGTTGCCCGTGCCCTTAACTTTTGTAGCTCCATCTCCAGTGCTTGTTCAGTCCTTTCAAATTTTCCACGCACAACCTCAGTCTCTTTCTCTGCTAAAGTTCTCTCATATTCCACCTCAGCCTCTCGTCTTGCTATAAGTTGCTTTATTTGCGTTTGCATTTCGTTCATCTCTTGTGCCTTGGCGATATTGCCGGTTTTGTCGTAGTTAAAGCTGAGTAGGCTTAGGCAGTTGAAGGTTAGCCTTGCATTTCCAAGGTCTCGCGATAATCCCAAGGCTTCTTCAAGTAATGGGATAGACTTGTCGTGTTGTCTTAATGCTCCATGTATATATGCAACATCAATTAAACCAGCTGCAATTTCCGATTTATCGTTTAGCTTTCGTCGGGCATCTAAACTTTTGTGGAAATTTTCTAGGGCCAAGTCAAATCGTTCCAAGTCGGTGTATATAAGCCCAATATTGCTATATATTGCTTTTATGTCGGTGTAGTTACCAACTTTTTCGTTTAGGGGAACCGATTCGAGGAAGTAGGTTACCGCTTCGCGTAAACTACCATTCTCCCAGTAAGTGAAAGCAACACGGTTAAGGTAAAAAATTGCTTGCTGTAGGTTATTTGCCTGCTTGTAACGCGTAACAAGTTCTAGGTATCTGTCAACATCATCCTGTTTATCTTTAGGTAGCAATGTAATTTGTTGAGCAGCTGCTGTAAACAAGAGAGCAAAAGCAAAAAAAAAGGTTATGCTAAAATATTTTATGGCGTGAATTAGTTTAACCATGTTTTAAATTTCTAGATGATTATCTGAAATAAACCTAAATACCATTTTATCACTGCCTGCCAGCGGGCGATACCGACGATTTTTGTCGGGATGAAGCAATCTTGTGTCTACTCCAAAAAAAGTCAAACTCCATACATTTACACCTAAATCCCCTGAAGGGGACTTTGGTTGAGTGCTGATAATTTAGACTTTTCCCTTTAGGAACAGAGGGTAGAAAAGACTAATTATTTGCAATTAAGTGTTTTAAGAACGAACTCAATCTTTAAATATTTATATGTTAATGCCGTTTAGTTAACAGGATGTAACCTACTGTTCAATTATAGCTGCCCCCTTTGGCTACCCTTCGACTTCGCTCAGGGTGACGCTCAGGGCAGGCAACTCAGGGTGACGCTCAGGGCAGGCAGCTCAGAGTGACCGCTCAGGGCAGGCAGCTCAGGCTGACAGTCAGGCTGAGCGAAGTCGAAGCCGACAGACACCCTTAAACTAAACGACATCGATTTGTTCTCCATTTCATCAAAGGTAAATAATCAGATAAATACAAAATTCCTATATGCCTAACTCAAAATTACTCAAAAAATCTTTTCTAGGGTAATAATTTGATAAAACTTTGAATAATACATTCTAATGGATAAGAAAGTAGGGTTAATCAATAATAATTCAATGTCGTTTAGTTAACAAGATGTAACTTACTATTCAATAACTGCCCCCTTTGGTTACCCTTCGGTTACCCTTCGGTTACCCTTCGACTTCGCTCAGGGTGACCCGTTCAGGGCAGGCAGTTCAGGCTGACAGTCAGGCTGAGCGAAGTCGAAGCTGACATAATAGGTTAAAAATAGAGTAAGAAAACATTGCACCAATAATCAATTATTAGTTTTTTGCACTATATTTGTTCTTAATAACAACAATTTTACTAATTTTTGCTCTATGAGAAGCAACTTTTTATTCCTATTATCACTGACAGTGCTTAGTGTTTGTTCTTCGTTCTCCCTTGCTCAGGATTTTGAGGTAGCCCCTGTTAGGCTCGATTTTAACGCCGAACCAGGTGAAAATCAAACTAAGGTCATCAATGTAACAAACCACAGCAACAACAAAGCTTCGTTTATTGTATCAATTTCCGATTTTTTGCCGGGCAGCAATGGGGAAAGGCAAATGATGCCACCCAATACCACGCGTCGTTCTGCTGCCAACTGGTTAAACATTAACCCCAGCTTTTTCGAGCTTAATCCCGGTGAGCAGCTACCCGTTCAGGTAACCATTCTTGTGCCTGGTGACGAGTATGGGGCAGTGTGGTCGATGCTTTACATTCAGCCAACTAGGGAGCAAACCTCATGGGATGCAGATAAAGCGCTTGGGGCAGGAGTTATGGTTAGCGGTAGGATTGGTATTCTGGTTAACCAATCGCCAAGCAGCAATAAAAACCATTCTATTAAGGTAACCAATCTGACAGAGGTTACAGCTGCTCAGGATACAATTAGAAAATTTTCTGCTACCATTGATAACCTTGGCGATAAGGTTACAACCTGCAAGGTACACCTTATAGCATCGGATATAAACTCCTCCGAAGAGAAGCAATTTCCCTCGTTTGAGGTAGAAACATACCCTAAGATGACGCGTAATGTTACCGTTGAACTACCTAAAGGTGAACTTAGCCCTGGTAAATATGCCATTGCGGTTATTGTTGACTACGGATCCAAGTTTGCCCTGGAGGGAGCCCAACTTGTTGTTGATATTGAGTAACCTTTATAAGCGAGGTACAAAAATTATCTTCTTTTGATTAAATTAAATATATTAATAGTATTGTTACTGTTTGCCCTGTTAGGCTATGGGCAAGTTGTTGTATTTAATGAGCGTTACTATTCTGACGGAACTGTTCAGGAAAAATTTCAGGCATATACTGATAATGGTGATACCATAAGGAGCGGGCCATACTATTTTTATTACCCCGAGGGAACCATTATGCAGGAGGGACACTACATTGATAATTTGCCCAATAGTCTTTGGGTAAATTACTACCGCAATGGGTTTAGGAAAAGTATGTACCAGTACTCAAAAGGGAAAAAGAATGGTCCATTCGAGGTATGGAAAGACGATGGATCGCTTTATCAATCGGGTGTGTATAAGGATGATCTGCTACAAGGAGAATTGGTAACCTATCACCCAAATGGGCAGGTTGATTCAGAAAGCAGCTACAGCAACGGAATGTTAAATGGGCGCTCTAGGGTGTATTCACCCGAAGGGATTCTATTGTTAGCAGCAAATTATGTAAACGATACCCTAAATGGCCCGTGGGAGTCATACCATAAGGAGGGTGGAATAAATTACAAAGGGTTTAAGCTTAATAATGAGTACAACGATACTTTGTACACATACTATAAGAACGGTACTCTGCAACGAATAGCCTATTACGAGAATGGTATTGTTAAGGGCGAGGTAGTTGGGTACTACGAGAATGGTGCAGTAATGAATATTTCGTACTACGATAATGGGCAGCTAAGTGGGCAGTATGAGGAATTTCACCCCAATGGCCACCTGGCCGAGGTGGGGCAGTTTGTAGATAATACAAGAGAAGGGGAGTGGGTTAGCTACTACTCCGATGGGAATTTATACAGCACAGGAAATTTCAAGCAAGGGAAATTTTCGGGAGCATGGTATTTCTTTCATCCAAATGGTTTCCTGAAACAGAAAGGTGCTTATAGAGATGGTAAATCGGTTGGGACATGGACATTTTTTGTAGAGCAAGGTCAAATGAATCTTACCGGTTATTATGTAAATGGAAAAGCCGAAGGCTTTTGGACCACTTTTTATCCCAATGGAAATATTGCTGCACGAATGTTTTTTAGGAAAGGTGTTCAGCATGGGTCAGCATGGATTTATCAACCCGATGGAGCAGTAGAACGTAGGATGCATTTGGGAATACTGCCTCCAGTGCTTAGCAATTAGATAACATTTTGATTGAATGCTGTATAGTGGACAGGATATGACCTACTATTTTGACTTGTCTCTTTAAACCCTTTTAACGTCCCCTCGACTTTTCTTAAATTCTGCTCAGGATAACGCACTTCAACATTTAAAGCTGTTTACGCAAAAAAAAGGGCTGTTTTTCAGACAGCCCCTTTTTAAATAAGATTAGATATCAATTTTTGCGTATCTGGCATGTTTTTCAATAAACTCTCGTCTTGGTGGTACCTCTTCGCCCATTAGCATTGAAAAAATCCTATCGGCCTCAACTGCGCTCGATATGGTTACCTGGCGGAGTAGTCTGGTTTCAGGGTTCATGGTTGTGTCCCACAGCTGCTCAGCATTCATCTCTCCCAAACCTTTGTAGCGCTGAATATGTACCGAGCCCTCCCTTCCTTTTCCTAATTCCTCAACTGCTTGGATACGCTGCTCTTCGTTCCAGCAATAACGCTCTTCTTTGCCTTTTTTAATAAGATAAAGTGGGGGTGTGGCGATGTATAGATAACCCTCGTTGATAAGGTCGTTCATGTAACGGAAAAAGAAGGTCATAATTAGCGTTGCAATGTGGCTTCCATCCACATCGGCATCGGTCATGATGATTATCTTATGGTATCTTATTTTTTCGATATTAAGGGCTTTGCTGTCCTCCTCGGTACCAATGGATACTCCAAAGGCCGTAAACATATTCTTTATCTCTTCATTTTCGAAAGTTCTATGCTGCATCGCCTTTTCCACGTTCAGTATCTTACCGCGAAGGGGTAAAATGGCCTGAAATTGTCTATCGCGCCCCTGTTTGGCTGTTCCGCCTGCCGAGTCGCCCTCAACAAGGAAAACCTCAGTTTTTGCAGGGTCTCTCTCAGAGCAATCGGATAGTTTTCCGGGCAAGCCCGATCCAGAAAGAACAGATTTTCGTTGAACCAATTCACGGGCTTTTCGCGCAGCATGTCGAGCTTGAGCGGCAAGAATAACTTTTTGTACAATTGTGCGGGCATCCTTTGGGTTCTCTTCAAGGTAATTGGCCAATGCTTCGCTAACAGCCTGGTCAACAGCAAGGCTAACCTCAGAGTTGCCAAGCTTAGTCTTGGTTTGTCCTTCGAACTGTGGTTCCTGAACCTTAACAGAAATAATAGCCGTTAATCCCTCACGGAAGTCATCACCGCTGATGTCGAATTTTAGCTTGGAGAGCATTCCCGATTCATCGGCATACCTTTTCAGGGTACGCGTAAGTGCCCTGCGAAAACCTGTTAGGTGCGTACCTCCTTCAATGGTGTTGATATTATTTACGTATGAGTGGAGGTTTTCGGAGAATGAGGAATTGTACTGCATTGCAACCTCAACGGGAACCTCGTTCTTGTCCGATTCAATGTAAATGGTAGTCTCTATAAGTGATTCACGATTAGTGTCGAGAAACTCAACGAATTCCTTCAGCCCTTCAGTCGAGTGGAACTCCTCATGTCGGAATTGATCGCCATTATCATTCTCTTCAAACTCGCGCTTGTCGGTAACCGACAAATATATACCCTTGTTTAAAAAAGCAAGTTCACGTAACCGGGTAGCCAGAATTTCAAATTTGAATTCTATTGATTGGTCGAAGATAGTATCATCGGGAAGGAACGTAATCATTGTTCCTGTTTTATCGGTACTTCCAACCTCTCGAACTGGTTCGAGAGGTGCACCTTTGCAGTACTCCTGTTTCCATATCTTACCATCTCGGTGAATTTCGGCAACAAGTTTCTCCGAGAGAGCATTAACGCACGAAACGCCTACGCCATGCAATCCACCCGAAACTTTGTATGATCCTTTATCGAATTTTCCACCAGCATGCAGCACTGTCATTACAACTTCAAGGGCCGATTTTTTCTCCTTCTCGTGATAGTCAACGGGAATTCCTCTACCATCGTCAACAACGGTGATGGATCCATCCTCATTTATGGTTAAATCTATTCTGGAGCAGTGCCCAGCAAGCGCCTCATCAATTGAGTTGTCAATAACCTCGTTAACCAGATGATGTAATCCTCTGGTGCCCGTGTCGCCAATGTACATGGCAGGTCGCTTCCTTACTGCCTCTAAACCCTCAAGTACCTGTATGTTACCTGCAGAATACTGCTCAAGATCGGGTCCATTTATCAACTTCTCGTTGTCCAAATTATCCATTTTGCTACTTTCTATAATATTCAAAACAGCAATTTTAAGAAAATGCTGAATATCAATGATTTAATGTAAACTTAGTTTAACTCTCAAAAGTAGTAAATTTCAATGGATTTTCTATGGTATTTTCGAATTATTTGTACATTTTTTTAACGACCTATGGTTTTGATGGTCAGTGTTTTATTAGCCAAAACTGAGATTATGTTTTTAAGGGTTGGCTTTGGTGATTTTTCTCCTAAGAAAGATTGCAAAAACAGAGTTAAATCAAATCGTGAAAATTTGGTTTAACCTCAACCAATTATTGTCAAGAGGGCGCGTTTAGAGTTAAATTCTGAGCTAAAGTGCGTAAGTTATACCTAGCATTAGCTGAAACCTTTGTACAGGGTATAAATACCAGGCATGGTAACGATTTGCGGTTAGATTGTTAATATCAATAAATGCTGATGCTCTTTTGTTATAGCGGTACTCAAGCCCAAGGTTAATATCAAAGATACCATCAATTTGTGTGCTTGAAAGATTTTGGAGCATAATGTCCCGTTTCCCCTCGTAGTATATGCTCGATTTCAGAATAATTTTATTCTGTAGGCTATACCAAATTGTGGTTTTTGCCGTAAAATTGGGTTTATGCCACGGTTTATCTATGTCTTGCATGGTATATGCGGTGTACTGGGCCAGGGCAAAAATTTTGATATTTGTTGTTGGGGCAAAGGTTAGCTCCCCCAGAAAGTCCTTTTTTCTGATGTTGTCGTAAACAACATCGAATGTGTTATTGAAATAACCCTCGGATTGGTTGAGGTTGTTTACAAAAAAGTGGGCACTGTCAACCAACGAAAAACTTGCCGATAAGTTGTAAGCTACCTTTGGACTCATGTTTCCCTTTATTCCCCCTTTCATAATAAATTTGTGGCTCGCATTCCACACATCTAGGCCAGGGGTTGCCCAAGGGTTTTCGCTCAAAATTTTTGAATAGTGGTTATCCTCTATGTGTCCACTAAACTCAAAGTAGGGAATAACGTAGTTACTAATAATATCGTACGATAGGTGTCCGATGGGGAAGAAATGCGATTGCGTACCCCTTTCGTTTATGTCGAATGTTGCCCTTATGCCAGCTTTGACTCTCCATTGCTTTGCAAATAGCCCCACCCAAGGTGAGAATGTTATAAGGGTGTTATTGCTTGGCGATAGGTTTTCACTGTTGATATGGTGGGTGAATTCAACGGTACTACCAATTTTCTCAACCCGGAAGTACTTATCGATATTACCGCTAAGATAGAAACTGCTTTGCTGTACACTAAATTTATCGGAAAAATGATCGAATTTTGTGCTTACCCTATAGTTTAAGTGGGTAGAATCGCTATGCGTTGAATGATAGTTTAGCCCAAGGTTGAAGTTTTTCTGTGCCTGATATTCTGGCGAGTCGGGTATGGCTGGAGCAGCTGATAGAGTGTCAAATCCGTATAGGTTGTAGCCAAAGTGGTTGTATGCAATGCTGCCTTTAAGCACCGATTGTTTAAAGATGCGTTTTCCATATGCAGAAAGGTTTGTTCTGTTGTAGTTAGCATCAACTTTCTGGTTGTTATCCAGCTTAATATTGCCAAAGGATGATCTGTGCTTAAGCCATACTCCGTAGGAGAAATCCTCCGATCTTTCGTTGGAGTAGTAGAGTTCGGCCAAAGGCGATGCGTAGTTCCCAAAACCAAGTTTAGCATAACCTTTACTAATCCTCGAAAGTGGTTCGGCAACCATACGTGCAGCGGGGATAGGATTAACCTCAAACCCTATTAAAACAGGGCGCATGATTAAATTGTAGCTAAATGAGGGCGAAATACGAATGGTATCCTCTACCCGTGGTAGCTCATTTATTTTAAATGCGTCCGATATTGTTGGTTCGTAGGGCTTAACCACTTGAACCTCTTTGGTTAATTTGTCGTCCTGTGCTATTAAAGTGTTTGTGCAAAAAACAATCAGGACAAGTGATGCTATGGTTATGATGATTGGTCTGTTCATATGTAGGGACTTACTTTTCAGTGTACAGCAATTAATTGTAATTAGTTCCATTGAATGTTAATGGTATCGTTGGCATTTTCTCCTTGTTGTTTTTCCTTTTCAGCCTTAACTAAACTGGTTAGCTTACTAGAAGCATCATCGATTATCCCATCGTTTGGAGTACCATACCCATCTATAACACTCTGTAATGTTGCTTTGGCTTGGAAAAAGTCATCTCTTGCAATATATACATCGGCTAGCATAATAAAACTACTGGCTAACCAGTACTGGTGCGGTGTATTATTTTCCGCAAAACTAAAAATCTCCTTCTCGGCTTTGTCAAATTCACCCCTGTCGAAGTATATTTTTGCCATACGATATTTTGCTTCCGCTCCCTGTTTTGTTTTTAGGTTGATAGATACTCTTGCAAATTCGTTAAATGCATCGGAAAGGCGATCGAGTTCCACCAGTGCTTTTGCTTTGTTAAACCTTGCTTCAATTTCAATTTCGTTGGGGAGTTTTTCGGTGATAAGAACTTTAGCCGAAGCCTCAACCACCTCCTGATGGTTATTTAGCATTTGGGCCGATCGCATCATTCCAACCCGGGCGTCGAGAAGGCTTGATCTTAAATCGGCAAGCGATTCAAGCATGCTAAACATCTCGTAAGCCTCTGCGTACCTATCTTGCTGCATGTATATTGTTGATGCTGCTATGAGCGTTTGCTCGGTAAAAGGGTTTTTGGGTTTCTGAACCACTTGGTTAAATGCGGTAAGGGCGTTATCGAATTGATTGGTTTTGTAGTAGCAATCGCCCATGTAGTAACTTGCATTTAGGATAAAATTACCCTTTGGAAACTCCTCGATGTACTTTGAGAGGTTCTGCAAAGCCTTTTGGCAGTTGCCGCTCATGTAAATTCGTTCTGCGGCAATGTACGAAAGCGAGTCTTTTTCGGCCATACTTACATTACCTAAACTTCCAAGCCTTGATGCGTAGGTGAAGTAGTCTTCAACGTTCCCATCATCAACATAAATATTCCTAATACCGATTAAAGCATTCTTTGCTTCCGACGAGCCGGGGAACTCTTCCACAACTCTTTTGTAGTAACCCATTGCGTTCTCGGAATCGTTCTTGTTGTATGCTGAGATGCCTAGCTGAACCAATGCTTTTACAAAGTAGGAACTTCCGGGATATTCCTCCTGTATTCTAGTGTAGTAGCGAATTGCGCTATTTGCTTCACCCATCGAAAGGTAGGTCTCGGCAAGTTCAAATAGGGCATCGTCCATAAAATCTGATTCTTGATGATTCTCAACTAGGCTAAGCAATGATTCGATTTTTTTCTGGGGTCTTTCAACCAAACCAAAGGCAATGCCCCTTTGAAGCATTGCGTAATCAACATCAATGGTATTGGTTTTAATTGCATTTTCGTAATAATCGAGAGCAACCCAGTACCGTCTCAGAATATAGTATGAGTCAGCAATACGATTATAGGCATCGCCTAAATATGATGTATTATTGTTTACGCTTTGTGTTGTGTACTTTCTGAACCATACAATGGCATCGTCGTAGTTTTTGAGTTTAAAATGTGCGTAGCCCAAGTTATAGTGAGCCATTTTGTATTCAGACTGGTCGAACGATCCGGATGAAAGCAGGAACTGGTTATAGTCGTTTGCCGCTTGCTGAAAGTTTTCAATTCGGTAGTAGGCTTCTCCTCGCCAGTATAGGGCAAGTGCCGATAGCGATTTGTTGTACTCAGGGTATTTTAGCGAAAGGGTAAACTTTTCAACCGCTTCGGTGAAGTTAAGGTTCTGAAAAAGTTCAATTCCTCTAAAGAACGCAACCCTTTGGTATGCCTGTCTGATAGAGGCATCCTTGTTTGCTATTTTATCGAGTGAGACTAATGCTTCCCTGTAGTTCTTGGTGTTTGCATATGCTTGCACTAAGTAGCTGTGTGCCTCGTCGATGCGCTGGCTATTAGGGAAAAGTTCGATGTACGAAAGAAAAGCCTCAATGGCTTCGTTGAAAGGGTTGTAAAGCGTTTCGAATGTTATCTTGGCAAAGTTGAAAAGAGCATCCTCTTTAATTGTCATATCGAAGTTGTACTTTGATGCCATGGAGAAAGCCTGACGGGCTTTTGCTTTATCATCGTCCTTAAGGTAGCAATCGGCAAGGTGGTAGTATGCATTTTGGCTAAGCGTATCGTCGTCGGTTGTAACACGCTCAAGGTATTTTACTGCTTCGGTATTCTTACCGTTTCGGTAGTAGATAAAGCCTACTAGATAGTTGTCCTCTCGGGTTAGTGATGTTGCTTTTTCAACAAACTGTTCAATGTAGGGTACTGCTTCATCATATCTTCTCAATCGATATAGCGATTCGCCAATTAATCGGGCAATTTCAGGAGCACGTTTTGGTGTGGCATCTTCGAGAATTGGGGGGGCATAGTCAACCACTTTGCTGTACTCCCTTTGCTTGTAATAAATTTGGGTGATGTAGTAGGGGACAAGTGGGGCAAAGGTTTCGTCGCTGCTTAGTTTTTGAAAACCCTTAAGCGCTGTGGCCAAATTATTTTGTGAGTAGGCAATGTGTGAGTAGTAGTAGGTTGCTGGCGAAGAGTATCTGTTTTTAGTATCCTTTATCTCAAAAAATGCTCTGCCTGCCTCATCAAATTCATCCAGCATAAAATGGCTATATCCCATTTTGAAAAGCAGTTCTGCTTTTTGCTCAAGGCTCAATCCGCTTCTATTGGTTTGCTTAAACCAATAAATTGCATCGTTATACTTGCGCTCACGGTAGCGAAGTTTTGCCAGCTCAAAAAAGGCAGTATTTACTTTTTGGTTATCGGGATAGTTGTTAATAAACGTTCGGATTAGGTATTCTGCATCCCCATTAAACAGCTCTATGGCACAAAGGGCATTATAGAACTCGGCTTCGCCCGTAAGGTGAAGCTCATTGGGTTGTGCAGCCTGAACATATTCCTGAAAATGTTTCTGGGCTGAAACAAAATTACCCTTTTCAAAAAGTTCGACACCCTTGTCGAAAATCCTGTGGGGGTGAGTTTGTTGCTTGGTTTCTTGTGCGGTAAGGCTTAGGGTAAAAAAAACCAGGGTACACATTGTTGCAAAACGAACCAGTGATGAAAGCATATTATATGGCTTAAATTTCATGTAAAAATACAAATTAATGAGCTAATACTTACGTTAATCCCGCATATTATTTCAACACTAAGTTGTTGATAACTCTAGTGTATTGCCACTTGGTTTAGGCCAACGCTATTTTTGACGATTGTATAACGTTTGTAGTGGTGAACCATTGTGTTACGAAAAGGTTAATGTATATATTTGCCCATATAATAATACACTTTAACAATGGAGAAGAGTTTAATAACCCTAGTGGATAGAAATGATGAGATAGTTGGATTTGATGAAAAGCAGGATGTTCATCGTAATGGCTTATTGCATAGGGCTTTCTCAATATTTGTTGTAAACGATAGTGGTGAGCTAATGATTCACCGTAGGGCGCTGGACAAATACCATTCGCCTGGGTTGTGGACCAATACCTGTTGCAGCCATTTGCCCAAAGGGATGGAGATGGAGCATGCAGTACACCAGCGGCTTGTTGAGGAGATGGGATTTGATACAGATCTGCTATTTGTTACAAGTTTTCATTATACCATTGAGTTTGATAATGGGCTAATTGAGAATGAGATCGATCACATTTACGTTGGTTTATATAACGATAACCCAGCGCCTAATCCAACTGAGGTAGCAGGCTTTGCATGGGTTTCGCTGGAGGATTTGGAAAGGGACGTAATCGAAAACCCAGACCAATACACCTATTGGCTAAAGCATATTGTTCATAACCACTTCCATGAGGTTAAGCAGGCTATTGGGGAACTTTTACGTTAGCTTATCTTACAATTAACTTTTCGGTATAAATTTTTGTTGCGGTACTGGCTTCGATAACGTACAGTCCCTTAGGCCATTTGATTATGCTAAAGTTCGCTTTTTCGGTTGATTCCTTTTTATACATCAACTGTCCAAGCATGTCGAAAACCCTAATGGTCATAATTCCGTTGCTTTCAATCTCCACGTTTACGGTGTGCAATGCAGGATTGGGGTAAACTTTAAGTTTAGGCAATCTATTGTGGGTAATGTTTGAAGTAGATTTTTCTCCAAAAATCTTAAAGTCATCAATGTACATCCCTTGCTTTGCAACATAGTTGTCGCTTTCAAAACGGAATCGGACAACAACGTATGGTTCATTAAGGTAATTAGACAGGTTATATGTTTTTTGTTGCCACGAGGTTTGATTCCCAGTGAATTTATCGAGTTCGGCCCAGGCTTTTCCGTTGGTTGATGCTTCAAGCCACATGAAATCCCAGCCCGATTCTATTTCGTATTTATTGTAAAATGATAAGCTGGCCGAGGTATATCCTTCGAGGTTAAAGTAGCTTAGCGTTGCTGCACTTTTTAGATTGTTTGAGTATTGCCCGTTGGGACTTTCAGTAAATGAATGGCTGCCCGAGAAGTATTCTTCCGTCGAGATGCCCCAACCATTTTCGGTATCCCAGTAGCCTACACCTTCTTCAAAATCAATAAAATAGGGCTTTTCCGTTGGTTGATGCTTCAAGCCACATGAAATCCCAGCC